>JACOUZ010000190.1 GCA_016177515.1 Acidobacteriota bacterium | reverse complement strand
GCCCATGACGACCCTTGATACGCGGGCGGGCGGCTCCGGGTTCCAGGCCGGTTGCTCCCAGGATCCTGCCCGCGTGTTCGGCCGGGCTCCTGGTCAGCGCTCCGGCGCGGACACCGGGGTGGCGTCCGGTGAGGGCCCGGGCGGGGCGCCCGGGGAGGGAGACGGCGCGGCGGACGGCGGAGGGGTCTCGGCGGCCTCCTTCAGAACGGCGTCGATCTGGTTGTCGATCTTCTCGACGACGCCCGGGGCGACGGCGGCAATCGGCCGCCAGGCCATGTCGCGCACCAGGACGGTCTCTTTCCTGTCGGCCGGGCCGATGAGCAGGTGCTGGGACTTCGAAGGACCGCCCGAGATGTCGGCCTCCTCCTGCAGCGTCAGGTCGAGGGCGGGGCGGCGCGACAGGGCGGTGCGGATCGCCTCTTTCGGGTCGTCGTCGAACGACACCGCCTTCAGATCGCTGATCATCCGCACGAGGGCGTCGGCCGTCTCGGCTTTCACGCTCCCCCGGGCCTCCCCGGTCAGGGCCCAGGTCTGGTCCTTCTGCCGGGCCAGCGTCGACGCCGGCTTCCCGTCGCGCGCGAAAGTGACGGACTCGATGCGGTACTGCTGGACGCCGAGGAGGTCCTTGCGCCGCAGATCGAAGAGCCGCGTGGTCACCTTCGGCCAGAAATCGGCCGGGACGGCGAAGACCGGGTCGCGGCCGATCGTGCGGGCATAGCGGCCGCCGCCCGGGGCCTCCCTCCCGAAGGCGACCGTCTTCTCCAGGTCCCAGCCCTCCTGGAAAAGGACCAGGCGCGCCTGCGGCGGCTGGAGCCCGAACCGGCGCAGGTCGGCGTCGGACGGCTTCTCCGAGGGGATCGCGGTGGCGCGCAGGTTCTGCAGGGCCGTCAGCAGGTCGGTGATGGTCGGACCGTCGGCCGGCGCCTCGACCGGCTGCCTGATGATCCAGCCATCGTCCGGCTTCTCCATCCGGATGGTCTCCCGGCCGCGCTCGATGGTGAAGCGCTTCATCTTCCAGGAGTCGAGCGCGAGCAGGGACTTGTCACGCAGGCCCAGGAGATCCTTGCCGGCGATGTCGCCGAGCGAGCCGCTGACGACGGCCACCTCGTCCGTCGCGGGGAGAAGCGCAAAATAGGTCCCGCCGATCGGATTGCTGTCGCCCACGCCCAGCGTCTGCGGCGCGCGGCCGGCGGTCGTTTCGATCGAAAGCGTCGCCCTGGGCGGGTCGAGGCCGTAGTCCTTGCGCTCTCCCGCCGTCTTGATGCGTCTCTCGACGCGCGCGGATTCGACCGAGTTGAGAAGGCCCTCGACCGCGTCCTTGTCGGCAGCGGTCGCCAGGGGGGCGGTCAGTTTCCAGTCCTCCCCTTCCTTTTCGAGGCGCAGCTCGCCGTTGCCGTTCCGGATCCCGATCGCCTTGAGAGCGGCGCGATCGAAGACGATCGGCCTGTCCATCCCGTCGCCGGTCTCGTCCCCCCCTGCCTTGCCGCGGAACTCGGAGACGTAGGCGTAGACCCCCAGCCCGGCGAGCAGCACGAGTGCCACGATGGGGCCGGGCCTGAGCCTCACGGAGCGCGCCTCAGAGCTTCTTGCGGCGCCACCAGATCCCGACGCCGACGACGGCGATGGTGACCGGGGCGAACGCCACGATGGACCAGAAGTAGTAGCGGACCTGCTGGCCTGACAGGATGAGGATGCGGGGCACCGACGTCTTCGGCCGGATCGAGACCAGCTCCTCCTGCTCGGCGAGCCAGGCGATGGCGTTGAGGGCCAGGTCGCCGTTGCCCGAGGCGTTGAGGTAGCCGTTGGTGAGGAAATCGGAGTCGCCGAACACCACCAACCGCGCGCCGGCGGTGGATTTCGCTTCGCCGTCCCCGGCGGCCGCGGCCTCCTCTTCCGTCTTCGGCTTCCGGTCGGTCGTCAGGGCCACCGCCGCCCCCAGGGTGATCGGGCCCTTCACTCCGGCGCCCTCCTTCAGCGTGAGGCGTCCGGTCTTCAGCTCGCCGTCGCTCGGCTGGGCCCAGGCCAGGGGCGACGTCTGCGCCAGCTTCGTGGCGGTCACGCCCTCGGGGAGGGACCCCGAGATCTCGATGGACGAGGCGATCGGGAAGAAGGTCTGGAAGCGGAACGTCTTGGTGATCGGGTGGAATTCGTCGTAGCCGTCGGCCGGCACCAGCGGCATCAGGTAGTCGCCGCCGAACAGGCGCGACACCTTGTCCACCACGACGTCGTTGCCCACGGTCACGCCGTAGGAGGACAGGACGGCGCGGAGTCCGGAGTCGGTCTCCGGGTCCTGCAGGTAGAGCAGGTGCCCGCCCGCCCGGAGGAACTCTTCCACCATTCTCACTTCCGCTTCCAGGAACGGTTTCTGCGGCCCGGCGACGCCGAGCACCGCCGCGTCCGCCGGGATGCCCTGGCTCAGGACCAGCGGCTTGACCGTGTAGTGCTGCTTTTCCAGCTCCCCCTTGAGGAGGCTGAGGCCGTCACGTTCGCCGGCGCCGGTGTCGTGCTCGCCGTGGCCGGTGGTGAAGTAGACGACCCGCTCGCGGTCCTTGGTGACCTTGATGAGGGCGTTGGTCAGCGACTCCTCGTCGGGCGTGTTGACGCGGCTCTCCTGCTTGCCGCTTTCGAGGACGATGGTGCCGTACTCCGTGATGGCGTAGCGCTTGGCGTCGCCCGGGTGGGTGTCGGGGTCGATGTAGCGGACCGTCAGCTTCGGGCTGTGGTAGCGGTACTCCGCCAGGAGGTCCTCGAGCTTCTGCCGCGCCGGCTCGGCTTCCCGGAAGAACGCGGTGACCGTCACCTCGCGCGGCAGCGACTCCACCACCTTGACGGTCTGCTCGCTCAAGGAGAACGCCTTGTTCTCCGTGAGGTCGAAGCGCTTGTGGTGCCGGGTGGCGAGGAAGTTCACGAGGACGATCACCGCCAGTACCGTCAGGACGTAGCCGGCGCTGGCCCCGGCGCCGCGCGCCCTTTTCCCCCTGAGGGCCGCCGCGACTCGATCGCGGTTCAGGATCAGCCCGGCGGCGAGCAGCGCGAGGCCGAAGGCGCCGACCGCCAGCACGTACTTCGCGTGCCCGGGGACCAGCCCGTAAAGGATGATCGCCACGACGACCACCAGGGCCCCCAGGCCGGAGGCGGCACTCTTGAGGAATCTCACGCCGGCTCCCCTAACCCCGCCACCGGCGCGACTCGACGACGCGCTGTGTCAGGAAGAGCGAGAAGAACACCACGCTGAGGTAAAAGATCACGTGCTCGGTGTCGAGCAGCCCCTTGCGGAAATCCTGGAAGTGCTCGGTGATCGAAATCTTGTTCAGCAGGTCGCCGACCGTCGGCCCGCCCACGCCCAGTTTCAGCTTCTCCCACAGCCCGAAGGTGGCGGAATTCATCAGACCGGCCAGGGTCACCGTGACCGAATCGGCGACCCAGCTGACCGCCCACAGCATGAGCAGGGCGCCGAACGCGCCGACCGCGGCGATGATCTGGTTCTCGGTCATGGCGGAAACGAGAAGGCCGATGCCCAGGAACGCCAGTCCCATCAGGAGCACTCCGAAATACCCGACGAGCGTCGGTTTCATGTCCGGCCTGGCGCTCGACGCCATGATCAGCAGCGGGTAGCTCAGGGTGGCGCCGAGCATCACGACCAGGAGAAACCCGGCCCCCAGGTACTTGCCCAGGATCACCTGCCCCGTGGTGACCGGGCAGGTGAACAGGAGCTCGGCGGTCCCGGTTCGGCGTTCCTCCGCCAGCAGGCGCATCGTGATGACCGGGATCATCAGGAGGAAGATCACGCCCATGCTGCCGAACAGGGGCCGGATGACCATGTCGTTCACGTTGAGCTGGTTGAAGACGTACGGGTTGTTGCCGTACTGCAGGCAGAGGGCCGAGAAGCGCACCAGGGACGCCCAGAAGATGTAGCCGCTGAGCATCAGGAAGACCCCGACGACGACATAGGCCAGGGGCGAGGTGAAATAGGTCCGCACCTCGCGCCCGGCGATCGCCAGGACGTTCTTCATGCCGCCTCCTCTCCCCGGATGATGCGGATGAAGATGTCCTCGAGGCTCAGGGTGATCGCCCGCAGCTCGAGCAGCCCCCAGCCCTGCGCCACCGCGGCCCGCGCGATCTCCTCGCGCACGTCCCGCGCCGACTCGGTCTCCACTACGAAGGCACCGTCCTGCGAGGCCTCCCGCGTCACATCCAGGACCCCGGCGATGGAGCGGATCTGCCCCTCGACCCCGTCGGTGGCACGCGCCAGGCGCAGGGCGATGCGCCGCGTTCTCTCGCCGCGCGCCGCCAGCCTCTCCAGCGTCTCGTCGGCGGCGATCCTCCCCTCGTTGATGATCAGCACGCGGTTGCACGTCATCGTCACCTCGGCGAGGATGTGGGTCGAAAGGATGACGGTGTGCTCCCCGGCGAAGCTCTTGATGAGCTGGCGGATCTCCCGGATCTGGGACGGGTCGAGCCCGACCGTCGGCTCGTCGAGGATCAGGACGTCCGGATCGTGCAGGATCGCCTGCGCCAGCCCGACTCTTTGCTGGTACCCCTTCGAGAGATTGCCGATCAGGCGTCCCGCCACCGGCTGGAGGCCGCAGCGCTCGATAGCCCGGTCCACACGGGCGGCCCTCTCCTTGCGCGGCACCCCGCGAAGGCTCGCCACGAAGCGCAGGAACGGGCGGACCAGCATCTCGGTGTACAGCGGGGGGTGCTCCGGCAGGTATCCGATCCGCCGCTTGACCTCGATCGGCGACTCCTGGACGTCGAAGCCGCCCACACGCGCCGTCCCAGACGTCGGCGGCAGGTAGCCGGTCAGAATGCGCATCGTGGTGGTCTTGCCGGCCCCGTTCGGCCCCAGGAAGCCGAGGATCTCCCCCTTCCGGACCGAGAAGCCGATTCCGTCCACCGCGGCGCGCGCACCGTAGTTCTTTGTCATCCCCACGACTTCGATCATGGAACCTCGTTCAGGATTGACCGGGCGACGTTCCGGACCGGAACACCATAGCAGAACATCGGCGGAATTCCCAGGAATCTTCATCCCGCAAAAAAGGCCGATAACCTACCGCGACTCGAGTCCACTGTCAATACGAACCCGAAGAGGATCCGTGGGCTCTCCGCTTTCCGGGGACGGCACCGCTGCGCAACGCGGGGGAGGGGGTCGCCGCGCCGGGATCGGCAAAGGTCGCCGACCGGCGCGGCGCCCCTCGGCTCTCGCG
>JACOUZ010000181.1 GCA_016177515.1 Acidobacteriota bacterium | reverse complement strand
GCGCGGCAGGCCCTGGGGCAGGAGCGCCCCCTGGAACCGCCGGGCCCGCTCCAGGTCCTCGGTCAGCCGCCTGATGAGGTCGTCGCGCTCCTCCGCCAGGCGCTGCATCTCGAGGCACCAGGCGACCAGGGACGTCAGGACCGCCTTGGAGAACGGCTTGGTGATGAAGTAGAAGGCCCGCTCCTCGATGGCGCGCACCATCTTGTCGTCCAGGTCGGTCACCGACCCGGTGACCAGGACCACCTCGATCGAGGGCCGCAGGGCGCGGATGGCGCGCGTCACGTCGAACCCGTCCAGGCCCGGCATGCGCACGTCCACGATCGCCACGTCGAACGGCTCGCGCCTGATCGTCTCGATCGCCTCCTCGCCGGAGGCGCAGCCGCGCACCTCGTGCCGGGGCGACAGGATGCGCTCAACCGTGCGCAGCATCGCCGGGTCGTCGTCCACGATCAGCACGCGCGCCGAGCGCGTCTTCATTCGCCGGCTCCCCGGGACGGCTCCGCCCCGCCCGCCGAGGTCGCTCCGCCGGCGGGGGGCGCTCCGCCCGCGGCGGGCGCTCCCCGCTCCGCGGGCCGCGCCAGGGCCTGCGCCGGCGCCAGGGGCAGGAGGACGGTCACCGTCGTGCCGCGCCCCGGCTGGCTGTCGATGGTCATCTCCCCGTCGATCTCCCAGAGGATCGAGCGGCAGATCGCCAGCCCCAGGCCGAACCCCTCCGTCTTGGTGGTGTAGAACGGCTCGTGAATCCGCTTGAGCTGATCGGCCGGAATGCCGGGGCCGGTGTCGGCGATGCGCACCTCCAGGCGGTTCCCGGCGACGCGCGCGGCGACCTTGAGCCGCCCGCCGGCCGGCATCGAATCGATGGCGTTGGTGAGCAGGTTGAGGAAGAGCTGCTCGAGGCTGCCGCGGCCGGCCGGGACCTCGGGCAGATCGTCGGGCACCTTCATCTCCAGCGCCACGCCCGATCGCTTCATGCGCGTTCCGATGATGGCGATCGTCGAGTCGAGGACCTTCGGGAGCGCGGCGCTTCCAGACGGGCGGGTCTCCGAGCGGGCCAGCTGCAGCATGCCGTCGAAGATCCTCTGGCACACCTGGGCCGACTGCTCGATCTGCGCCAGGTCCTGGATCAGCACGTCCGGCTTGGCGCTGCCTGTCTGCAGCTCCTCGCGCGCCTGCTGAGCCAGAGGCAGGATGGCGCCGATGGCGTTCTTCACGTCGTGCGAGATGGCGCGCGCCAGGTCGGCCATGGCGTGCTTCTTCTCCGCCTCGATGATGCGCTCCTCCATGGACAGCGCCCGCCGCGCGTTGTGGATCACCGAGGCGACGTGGCGCACGACGCGCTCGACCCAGCCGGCCTCCGCCGCTCCCAGGGCGCCGGGGCGGCGCGCCGCGATCTTCAGGACGCCGAGCAGGTCCCCCTCGTGGTGCAGCGGGGCCCACAGGATGGCCCCCTCGGACGGCTCGTCCCCCCGCCCGCCCCACTTCAGGAGTCGCGCCACCGCCTCGGTCTCGTTCGGGGCGTCCTCCCGCCCGGAGGCGGCCGGCCCCCGCCCCCCTTTCTTCGCCTTCGCGAAGGACACCCAGCGAATCGAGGCGGAGCGGCGCAGATGGGCCCTGAGCTCCTGCGGCACCTTGATCTTGCGGCCGATCCGATCGCTTTTTCTCTTGTCCCAGGCGATCTGCTCGGCGTGCAGGACCAGGCGCGCCGCGTCCTCCTCCGCGATCAGAAGCGCGCTCGAGTGGTCGTAGCGCGTCAGGGTCCGAAGCCCGTGCAGGACCTGGTAGAAGAGGTCCTTGGGCCGCAGCTCGCGCACCGTCTTGTCTTTGATTTGATCGATCACCCGGTTGACGCGGCGTTCCTCCCGCAGCGCCGCCTCATGCGCCACCTTGCGGCACAGCCGCGTGAGCCTCCGCCCCGCGCCCGGCTCGAACGGCCCTTTGCGGCGGCGCAATGCCACCACGCCGGCGGCGCGGCCATCGATCACGATGGGCGCCATGATCTCGTTCGGCTGGAGCGCCGGACGCTGCAGGTCCAAGAACGCCGAGACCGTGCCCTCGTCCCAGCCGCCCCCGTTGCCCCAGCCGAGCGTCTGCAGCGCCCCGGACACCGGGTTCCTCAGGATCACGGCGCCGCCGTCCGCCCCGAAGTGGTGCCCGATCTGGCTCACCGCGACCTTGTACAGCTTGGCCGCCTCCTCGATCGGTTCGAGCAGGACCCCGAGCTCGATCTGGAAGCGGTCCTGGTTCTTCGACGAGTCCACCTGGAAGGCTCCGCCCGAAAAGGAGAGATTATCCGATCTCGGCCCCGCGCGGAGCGCGCGGCCGGCGTCAGCCGGGGGGCTCCGGCAGGCGGAAGTGGGCCAGGATCGCGCCCCAGTGGGTGAGCAGGAAGCGCTCCGACACGCCTCCCCCGTCCTGGTGGCTGTCAATGATGTAAGGAATTCCCGCGGGAGATCTCCGATCGGAGACGATGCCGGCGTGCCAGACCCTGTTCCGGCCGTAGAACACGAGGTCGCCCGGGAGCCACTCGGAAAGGTGCCCCGGATCGGTGCGCGTCACCAGAGGGCGCGCGTGTTTCCGGAAATAGACGATCTGGACGGCGGTCCGGCGGTGATCCAGGTTGCGGTCCACTCGGATCTCCCTGGGATAGGCCTCCGGGCGGGCGAGTCTGTCCTCGTGGATGAGCACCTGCAGGTCGATCCCGGCGTGGCGCAGCGCCCGCACGATGAGATCGGTGCAGACGCCGCGGTCCGGGGGCACGTCGCCGCCCGGGTAGTCGAGCCTGAAATACGAGGGGTCATAGCGCGGCGCCCGCTCGAGCCACTTCCGGGCGCCTTCCAGGATGACGCGGTTGAGGGGCGGGACATCTCCCGCGGCCCGCGCGTCTGTCGCGGGACGCGACCCCGTCGCGGGCGGCGCGACGACGGAAATGGCCGCCGTCAGCAGGGCGGCCGGCAGGACGGCGAGGAGCGCGGCCCGGACCCCGGACCGAACATCATGACGCATGGCGACGAACCGATCGACTCCGGCCTCCGGCCGGAGGGTCAGACGCCTCAGGTTCCCCCGTAGCCAATCTCGATCTTGGATCCTTCGACGATGACCGGGACCGAACGGTCCCCCTTGGAGAACTTCAGCATCTCCTCGAGGAGCGCACGGTCCTTGAGAGCGGTGAGCCGTGGAGGATTCGAACCTCCGACCCGCTGATTAAGAGTCAGCTGCTCTACCAGCTGAGCTAACGGCCCACGTCCGTGCGAAACGCGTTGGGGTGAGTGATGGGACTCGAACCCACGACAACCGGGGCCACAACCCGGGGCTCTACCACCTGAGCTACACTCACCGCATGTCGTCTTAGACTGCTCGTCCCGGGACGCATCGATTGAGAGGACGGATGGCGCGCCTGAAGGGATTCGAACCCCTGACCCACGGCTTAGAAGGCCGTTGCTCTGTCCCCTGAGCTACAGGCGCGTCGATCCGAGGCCGGCCGCGCCCGTCAACCGCCACCTGGGAGCCGGTCATATTACCATAGCGCCGCAGCGTCCCGCCTGACAGGCGCGCTCGTCGCCTGGATTCTTGCAGGCCTAAGGCACCAGGAACGGAAAGCTTCGCAGCCGGCCCGCCGAATCGACCGACACCAGCGCGTGCGGCCCGCTATCGAGCCCCTCGGCGGGCAGGACGACCTCGAGGCGGCCGTCGGCCGGGCCGGCCCACGATCCCTGCCAGATCTCGCGTCCACCCGGCCCCATGATTTTCAGCCGGAAGGGAGGGAGCGCCGCACGATCCGCGCCGCCGGGAGTCAGATCCATCCGGTACGCCCCCCCGGGGATGGACAGGGCCGGCAGATGCGCCGGGTTCGGTCCGGCCATGAGGCCCTCGGCCCCCTGCTGCAGCGCCACGATCGGACCGCTGGCGTCCAGAACGAGCGGCGCCGGACGCTGCGGCGGCATAGTCCTCCTGCCTATGAGCCAGGCGATCGGCACGAGGGCCGCCAGGATCAGCGCGACCACCTGGAGCCACAACCCTGCGGGGCGTACCGGCTGCCGCTGCGCTTCGGGCGTCTGCATCGTCGCACCCGGACCCGTCGTGCGGGGAAAAGCGAAGGCCCCGGCGCCTCTCGCCGGACGCCGGGGCCTCGCGTCATGGATGGCGCGCCTGAGAGGATTCGAACCTCCGACTCCCAGCTCCGGAGGCTGGTGCTCTGATCCGCTGAGCTACAGGCGCGTTTTCGAAATCCCGGCCGGGGCGAGGGCGCCTGCGCGCCGGCCACGGCGTTGGTCGGGGCGAGTGGATTCGAACCACCGACCCTCTGCTCCCAAAGCAGATGCGCTACCAGGCTGCGCTACGCCCCGAGGCGAGTCATTCTATAACAACCGGCGTTTGCGCGCTCGTCTGCCTGCCGGGCGCGATCGCCACCGTCCGGAGCGCAAGCCAGGCCTTCAAGAGCCGCGCCTCCGTCACCGGCGCCCCGGGGGAGGCTCGACGTGAACGAGCTCTTCCCCGGCGACGTCGATCAGGACGGCCGCGTCACGCGCCAGCGGCTTCACGGTCGGGATGTACGCCCAGGATACCTACAAGCCCTTTCCCATCCTGAGGCTCGGGCTGGGCCTGAGGTTCGAGCGCGAGGGCGACGGCATCGCGTCCATCGGAAATCTCGCGGATCCTGAGGCTCCACAACAATCTGCCGCACGAGGCCGACGCCTTCAATCCGAACGACCCGACCCCGCTGACCCGCCTGCAGCTGGACGGCGTGCGCCGCTTCGGGCGCAGGATCCAGCTGGGGGTGCAATTCGAGTTCTAACCGGTTCACGGGCCAGCCGAGG
>JACOUZ010000180.1 GCA_016177515.1 Acidobacteriota bacterium | reverse complement strand
GAGCGAGTTCTCCTTGAGGGATTTCACCAGGCCCGGGCGGCCGACGATCAGGCCGGCCTGCGGTCCTCCGAGCAGCTTGTCGCCGCTGAAGCAGACGAGATCGGCGCCGTCCGCGAGCGCATCGTGGACCGACGGCTCGTGCCTGATGCCGTGGCGCGCCAGGTCGAGCAGGTTGCCGCTCCCCTGGTCCATCACGACCGGGATCCGCCGGCGCCGGCCGAGCGCCGCGACCTCCTTGAGCGCCGCCTGGGCGGTGAAGCCGACGATCCGGTAATTGCTCGGATGCACCTTGAGGATGAGCCCGGTCCGGGGGCCTACCGCCCGCTCGTAGTCGGCCAGGCGCGTCTTGTTGGTCGTGCCGATCTCCCTGAGGATCGCGCCGCTCTTGCGCAGCACGTCGGGGATGCGGAACGACCCGCCGATCTCGACCAGCTCGCCGCGCGACACGACGACCTCCTTCCCCTCCGCGAACGTGTTGAGGGCCAGGAGGACCGCCGCCGCGTTGTTGTTGACGACGTGGAACGCCCGCCCCGGGAACAGCAGGGCGACGACACGGTCGAGGTGCGACGAGCGCGAGCCGCGCCCCCCGCGCCGGAGGTCGTACTCGAGTGTCGTGTAGGCGCGGGCCACCTCGGCCATCCGGCGTACGGCCGCTTCGGGCAGGATCGCGCGGCCCAGGTTGGTGTGCAGGACGACGCCGGTGGCGTTGATCACCGGGCGCATGGTGGAGGTCGTCCGCGCCCGCGCCTCGCTCTCGACCCAGACCGGCAACGCCGCCACGCCGGCCTCGAGTGCCGCGCCGTCCAGCCCCCCGGCCCGGATCCCGCGCCGCAGGACGTCCAGGCGCTCCCGCACCAGGGCGGCGACCAGGGCGCGGCCGTGGCGGGCCGCCGCCTGCTGCACCTCTCCGCGCTCCATGACCGCGTTGACCTGGGGCAGGGCCCGTGGCGACGCGCGACCGGAGGCCGGGGCCCGCCCCCGGGGAGGCGCCGCGGGGAACTCGGATGAGGATCGGCTGGAAGAGGGCCGGGACGACGACATCGGGGTTTCCCGCCTCCGGAATGGTCTTCCTGGCGAGCACGAAGTTGCAATCGCACAGGGAGCAGCATTTCACCACACGTCCCGCGGGACTGTCAAAGTTCCGGCTTTTGAATTCGGTGGGTGGCGGACTCTATATTCAGAGGGGTCAGCTGCGCCCGGACGTGGCGTCCGGGCGACCACGGACGAGGACTCTCGGTCTTGACCGTCGAAGAAGAAATCCGCCGGGTTGACATCGACATCACCAAGCTCAAGATCCAGTTCGACCTCTATTTTGCCGGGTCGGTCCCGCGGCCGCCCACCGACAGGCGCGAGGCCCTGGAAAAGCAGGTCAAACAGTTGCAGTTCAATGTCAAGTCGGTCGCCGACCGCTTCCTCTACAATGCCGTCTTGAACAAGTTCAATGCCTATTCGGAGCTGTGGCTGAAAAGCCTCCGGACCAAAGAGGAAGGGGTGCACCTGCATCCGCTGGCAAGGCGCGCTGCGCTCCACTCGGCCGCCTCGGCGGCCGCCGGCGGAGGGTCGAATGGCTCGGCGGGCGTGGGGGCGGTCGCACGGCAGGGCCACGCGCGCCGGGGGGCCGCCAGGGGGCAGGGCCCGCACCCCGATTCGTGGCGCATCTCGACCTGCGGGAAGGACGAGAAGACTCTGAAAAACTTCTACGAGAGCTTCATCGCCGCCAAGGACCAGGTCGGAGACCAGAAGAGGCCCTCGTTCGACGCCTTCGCGCGGGAGATCGCCCGCCACACGGCCACCATCAAGGGCCAGGTCGATTGTGAGCTGATCGACTTTAGGATATACTCCCGCGAGAACAAGGTCAGCATCAAGGCCAAACCCCTGAAGTAGGAGGTCGCTTTGACGGCGCGCCCGGCGGCTCGAATCTTCGCGACGATGGTTGCCGGAGCGGCCCTCGGCGCCGCCCTCTTTCCGCCGTGGTCCCCGGCCCCGTTCGCCCTGGAGCCGCAACCGGAGGCCGCGCCGACCCCGGCCCCGGACCCCGTGCCGATCGACCAGGGATTCCCCCAGGACTACAAGTCGATCGTCGAGAGGCTCTCCGCCACTCCTGACAATCCGGCCCTGCTGAACGAGCTGGGCAACATCCTGGTGCAGCACGGACGCCTGCAGCAGGCGATCGTGCAGTACGAGAAGGCCATCAAGCTCCAGCCGGACCTGGCAATCACCTGGAATAACCTGGGCGTCGCCCGGACGGCCCAGGGCAGGATGGCGGAGGGGGAGAGCGCCTACCGGAAGGCGATCAAGCTGAACCCGGCCTACGGGCTCGCTTACTACAACCTGGGGGCGAACTTCGATCAGCGGAAAAACTACGATCAGGCGCTCATCTTTTACCAGCGGGCGATCGAGATCGACCCGGGCCTGCTCGATGTGCGGAACAATCCTCAGGTCGCCACCAACCGCCACCTGCCTGAGATCCTGATCCAGTCCTACCTCGACAAAGGCGGCTCGGTCGTCCTCCCCGTCCAGTCGATGTATCCGCCAAAGCCGAAGAAAAAACCGAAGCCCTGAAGGGATTTTATTTCTGACCCGCGGAACCGCCCGCGCCGCGCGGGCGACTCTGGCCCCGCTCAGCGCGGGAAGGCCTCCCGCACTCCCCCGTCGACCGGCAGGATGCAGCCGGTGGTCTTGGCGGATCGATCGGAAGCAAGCCACAGCACCGCCTGCGCCACGTCTTCCGCCAGGACGCGCACTTTGAGGAGGTTGCGCTGGCGGTAGAAATCCTCGAGTTGGTCGACCGACACGCCGTGCGCCCGGGCGCGCTCCTGCCGGACGTCGTCGGACCACAGGCGCGAGTCCTGGAAGACGGCGTCCGGGTTGACGATGTTGACGCGGATGCCATGCTCCCCCGCCTCGATCGCGAGGACGCGGGCGAGCTGCGTCTCGGCCGCCTTGGCCGCGCTGTAGGCGCCGAAGTCCCTGCCGGGGGCCAGGACGTTCTTGGAGGCGATGAACACGAGGCCCCCTCCAATCCCCTGGTCCTTGAGGACACGCAGGGCGGCGCGGGCGACGAGGAAGTGGCCGGTGGCGTTCACGTCGAGCGATCGCCGCCAGTCCTTCAGGTCCATCCGATCGAGGGGGACGGAATGCGCCATCCCGGCGTTGGAGACCACGACGTCCACTCCGCCGTAGGCTACGACCGTGTCCCGGAAGGCCGCCTCGACGCTCGCTTCCTCCGCGACGTCCATGCGGAGCCCGATGGCGCGATCGGTCCCCTGCCGGTCGCAGATTTCGCGCGCCACCGCCGCCGCCTTCTCGCCGTCGAGGTCGGTGACCGCGACGTGGCTTCCTTCCGCCGCGAACAGCCGGGCGACGGCGCGGCCGATGCCGTGGGCCGCACCGGTCACCAGGGCCACCCGCCGCGCCAGCTCCTTCTCCGGCGGCGCCAGCGTCAGCTTGTACAGCTCCATCGGCCAGTACTCGACGTCGAAGGTGTCCTGGATGTCGAGCGATCGATACGCTCCGATTCCCTGCGCGTCCCGCATGACGCGGATGGTGTGGTGATAGATGTCGGCGACGATCCGCGTGTGCTTCGCGTCCTTCCAGGCGGCCAGCATCCCGACGCCCGGGACCAGGACGACACGCGGGAACGGGTCGGGCCTCGCCTCCTTTCCCGCCGCGTGCTTCCTGAAACAGTCGTCGTACCAGCCGGCGTACTTCCGCAGGCCGGCGGCCAGCGCCTGCTTGAGCGCCTCGGCCCCCCCGGCGGCCGAAAGGATTGCGGGCGCCTCCACGAACAGGGGCCGCGGCCTGGTGTACAGGAGGTGGTCCGGGGTGGCCGGTCCCGCCAGGCAGAGCTGCGGGGCGGCCTGCGAGCAAACGAACTCCAGCACATCGTCGCCGTCGTCGAAGCGCAGGATCACCCGCCCGCCGCCGCCCGCCCCCGGCGCGCCGGGAAGCGCCGCC
Source organism: Acidobacteriota bacterium (assembly GCA_016177515.1). Taxonomy (GTDB): domain Bacteria; phylum Acidobacteriota; class Polarisedimenticolia; order Gp22-AA2; family Gp22-AA2; genus Gp22-AA3. The sequence continues at coordinate 6,524 of JACOUZ010000180.1, read as the reverse complement.
GCGATTCCCGCCTTTGCGGGCCCGCCGTCGAGGGGGCGGCCGCTCAGGAGCCCTCGCAGGTACGGCGCTATCCGGGCCGCCACCTCTCTGCGCGCCTCCCGCGGCAAGGCCGGCCGCGCCACGGCGCCGAACGCCGCCCTCCCCGCGCCCCGCCCGCGCGCGAACTCCTCGGCGCGCGTGTTCATCTCGATGGTGGCGTCGTACGATTCCTTCGCGGTCCGGCCCCAGGTGATCAGGCCGTGCTTCTCGAGCACAACACAGCGGGCCTTCGGCTGCCTTTTGACGGCCTCGGCCACCTCGCGCGACAGCGCGAAACCGGGACGGCGGTACGGGATCCATATCGCCTCCCGGCCGAACGCCGATTCGACCTGCCGCCGGCCGTCCGCCGTGTTCGTCAGGGCCAGTATGGCGTCGGGGTGCGTGTGATCGAGGTGCGGGTGCGGCACGAAGCCGTGCAGGAGCGTCTCGATAGACGGGCGCGGGGCCTGCGGCTCCATCAGGGTGTTGGCGAGGAAGGCGATCATCTCCTCGTCGGTCATGGCCTCGCGGCTTTCGAGCGGCTCGAGGTCGTCGAGCCGGATCCCGGGAAAGTGCTTCGCCTCGATGGTCTTGAGGTCGGACCCGCTCCCCTTGATGCGCATGACGCGGACCTGGCGTCCGCGGAAATCGGTCTCCTCGTGCTTGATGGAGGTGTTGCCCCCTCCCCAGACAACCAGGTTGGGGTCCCGGCCGATCAGGCGGGAGCGGTAGACGAGCAGTTCGAGGTCCGACAGGCCTCTGGCTTCCTCGTCGCGCCACAGATTCTGCACGACGCGGATTATACCTTCTCTTTGCATGGCCCCTGGCCGCAGGTCGCCGTATATTCGGGAGGATGCCCCTCCGCGGAGATCGCAAAAAGGTGATCCGGATCGCGGGCCTTCTCGTCTCCGCCGCGGGGCTCGCGGTGGCGGCGGCCGCGTTCGTGGACTTCGTGCGCTCCGTGGCCCGCAACGCCATCGAGGGCGGACCCGCCCTCGCGAGCTTCCCGGAGTACTACCGCCAGGTGGGCGCCTATTACACGCGCGGTTTTGTGACCGGCTTCTTCGCCTGCTATTTCCTGATGATGTTCGCCGTCATCGTGGGCTCGTGGGTGGATGAGATCCGCAAGTCCCGCCGCGCCGCCCGCCCCGCCGAAACCTCCGCGGCCCCCTGCCTCGCCGGAGAACCGGCGATCCAGGAATAACCGGTGAGGCCCGGGCCCGGCGCCGCCTTCGATCGGGCTGCGGCCGGGCGGCGGCCGCCGTTGTCAAGGCTCCCCCCCGCTGCTAGAATCCGCGCATGTCGCGTCGCGCGCGGGCCACCGCGCTCCTGATCCTGGCGCACTGGCCCGCGGTCCTGGCACAATCGTGGACCGACGGCACTAGAACGCGCATGATCCAGGACGCGCTCAAGATTTCGCCTCCGGCGCTGCGCGAAATCCTCCTGCGCCACGAAAAGGACCTGAAACGCGGCATGCTCGATCCGTCCCGTCGCGAAGGCGAGGAGATCCACTTCCAGCACGCCGATGGCAAGGGCGGCCTGGGGGCCGCCGGGATCGATCGCAAAGTGGCCGAGATTCGAGGCCTGCTCGATAAACGCGCGCCGTTCTCGCGCGTCACTTACGAGCTGGGGGTCCTGGCTCACCTGGTGAGCGACGCCGGGTTTCCGCTCAACGCCTCCGACAAGGATCCGCGCGAAGCGCTGTACCGGGAGGCCTACCGTCGCTACGCCGAGCGCATGCTCGACCGCATCCCGTTCGTCGTCGATCGCGAGGAACCGGCGGCCCTGCGGAAAGACGACGTGCGGGGGTTCGTGCTGGGCATCGCCCGGCGCGCCGGCGAGAACTACGCGCTGATCGGACCGGCCTTCAGGGACGACGGCACGCCGGTGTCGCCCGGCGCCCTCGACGAGCGCTCGGTGCCTTTCGGCATCACCTCTCTGTCGTATTCCCACGCCGCCAGCGACATCGCCTGGATTTGGAAGCACGTGTGGACTGCGATCAACGGCGACATGCGCGGCACGCCGTTCCTCGGCGGCCCGCCGCCGGAGAAGGTGCAGGTCCCGACGCGGCCGCCCGAACCCCGCCGCAAAAGGACGCAGAAGGATCCCGTGGCGGAGGGGAGCCCCGCGCCACAAGGGAGTCCCGGGGCGCAGGGAAGTCCCGCACCCCAGGCGAGCCCGGTGCCCCGGGCGAGCCCGTCACCGTCGGCCGCGGCGGCCGCGCCGAAGCCGTCCCCGTCGCCGACCCCGAAGGGGGGTCGGACGTGACCCGGTCCGGGGGCAGGAAACGCGCGCTCCTCAGTGTGTACGACAAGACCGGTATTGTGGACCTGGCGCGCGAGCTGACGGCGCTCGGCTACACGCTGCTGTCAACCGGCGGAACGGCGGCGGCGCTGAAGAAGGCAGGCGTGCCGGCGGTCGAGATCGCCCACTACACCGGCCAGCCCGAGATCCTCGAGGGCCGCGTCAAGACCCTGCACCCCAAGGTGCACGGGGGAATCCTCGCCGATCTGTCGAAGGAGTCGCACCGGAGCGACCTGACGCGGGCCGGGATCGAGCCGATCGGCCTGGTGATCGCGAACCTCTATCCCTTCCGCGAGGTGGCGGCGCGCCCCGGGGCCCGCCTGGACGAGGTGATCGAGATGATCGACATCGGCGGGCCGGCGATGGTGCGCGCGGCCGCCAAGAACCACCGGCACGTCGGCGTGGTCGTCGATCCCTCCGATTACGAGGCGGTGTTGCGCGAGCTCCGGGATGGCGGCGTGCTGCGCGACGAGACCCGTTTCCAGCTCGCGGTCAAGGCATTCGCCCACACCGCGTCCTACGACGCGGCGATCAAGGACGAGCTCGGCGCCCGCCTGCTGGCGACCACGGAGCGTTCCGCCGCCGCGCCGCCCGTTATCGGGGCGCGTCCGGGCTTTCCGCCGCGCCTCGTGCTCGAGGGACGCCTCCTGCAGGAGCTGCGCTACGGCGAGAACCCGCACCAGGGCGGGGCGCTCTATGGCGGCACCGAAGACGCCGCCGGCTCGGTGGCGGCCGCCCGGCAGCTTCAGGGGAAGGAGCTGTCGTTCAACAACATCATCGACCTGGACGCCGCATGGCGCGCCGTCAACGAGTTCCCCTCGCCCGCCGCGATCATCGTCAAGCACAACAACCCGTGCGGCGCGGGCCTGGGCGCCACTCTCAGAGAGGCGTTCATCAAGGCGCGGCAGTGCGATCCGATCTCGGCATTCGGGGGCATCGCCGCCTTCAACCGCCCCCTCGATGCGCCCGCCGCCGTGGAGGCCGCCTCGATCTTCCTCGAGTGCCTGATAGCGCCCGGCTACGAAGGCGCGGCGCGCGACGCCCTCGCCGAAAAGAAGGGCCTGCGCGTGATGGAAGCCGGCTCAGGGCGCGAGATGTTCCAGGGGCTCGACGTGCGGCGCGTGACCGGGGGCTACCTGGTGCAGGACTGGGACGTGGCCACCACCGACATGGCGAAGGCGCGGGTCGTCACGAAGCGGGCTCCTTCCGCCGAAGAACTGCAGGCGCTCGATTTCGCCTGGCGGGTGGCCCGGCACGTCAAGTCGAACGCCATCGTCCTGGCGGCCGCCGACCACACGATTGGAATCGGCGCGGGACAGATGAGCCGCGTCGACTCGGTCCGCCTGGCCGTGATGAAGGCACAGGAGCCGACCCGGGGGGCCGTGATGGCCAGCGACGCCTTCTTCCCGTTCCGGGACGGTCTCGACGAGGCCGCCCGGGCCGGCATCACGGCCGTGGCGCAGCCGGGCGGGTCCGTCAAGGACAGCGAGGTCATCGCCGCCGCGGACGAGCACGGCATGGCGATGGTCCTGACCGGCACGCGCCACTTCAGGCACTAGACCTGTCCGAGTATTCGGTCAGGCGCGCAGCGGGCGTTTCGGGGCGCCGGCTATTTCTGGCCGAGCTCGCGCAGGACGAGGGCGTCGGCGAAGGCGTAGTAGACGCGGTCCTTGGCGCGGGCAGTGTACTTCTCGGCCACTTCCTGCAGCTTCAGGGCCTGGGAGTCGTCCGGATCGAGGGTCAGGCACTCGGACAGCTTCTGCAGGGCATCGCGGGAATTGCCGGCCTTCATCAGCGTGACTGCCCAGTTGTACCAGGCGTTCCTGATGTACAGGTCGATGTCGCCCAACCCCTTGTCGCGCGGCAGGCGATAGAGTTTGCGGAGGGCGTTTTCGTAGTCCTTCTCGATCATCAGGCTCTTCACCGAATCGAACTCGTCCTGCAGCTTCTGGCCGTCGTCGATTCTGGTCTGTGCCTGGTCGACCAGCTCCTTCACCTCGATGTTCGCCGGATCGAGCGCCAGCACGGCGTTCAGCTTGGCCCGTGCCTCGCGCCATTTCCCCAGGCCCATCAGGCGGCGCCCGTCGGCCGTGAAGACGGCAATCTTCCTGCGCACCTCTTCCTGAGACAGGGCGGGAACGGTGGTCGGCTTGATCGGCTCAGTCGAACGTGATCCGCTCGACGCCGCGGCTCCCGGGCCCGGTGCGGGCATGCGGGACGGCTGCATTCCGGCCGGGCCCTGCGCGGTTCCGGCCGCGGGCAGTGACTCCGCCGCCGCCCCCCCGGCGATGCCGGCGCCCTCGTTTCCATCCGGCACTGCCGACTGCTGGCGGCTCGTTCCACCGATCGGAGTCGGAATCGGTCCCTGCGCCGCCTCGAGCGTGCCGGAGGGCGACCCGGCCGGGGGCGCGACCGGCTGGCCCGGCTGGCCGGCCCCTCCGAGCACGCGCGGCTGGATGTAGAACACCCACGCCGCCGCTCCGCCCCCGAGGAGGAGGACGAGCAGCAGGAGGAACTTCATCACGGACGATCGCGGTTTCGGCGCGGGCGGGAGCGGCTTCGGTCTCTCGGCCGGACGGAGCTTCATCGCGGTTGGCGCCTCTTCGGCAGGGACCTCGGCCGCGCCTTCGTGGTGGTGCGACGATCTTTTCGCCATGTCTGCCGGCTTCGGGGCCTTGACCGACTCTTTGGCGTGTGCCAGGGGGACGGACGGCGGGCTGATGGACGGGGTACCACCACCGGGATCCGCCATTCCGGGCATCCCGCTGTTGTCGAGCAGGGACATCAGGTCGACATCTCCCGGATCGGCGTTGACACCGGTCGCCTTCGCCCCGGTTCCCCGCAGGAGGCCGCGCTCCTTCTCCTTCAGGTTGAGCTGCGCGAGCTCGGCCTCCCAGGACGCGGCCTCGTCGTGCGCCGAGGGTCCGGCCAACGGGATCGCCGGGGACGGCTCCGGTCCCGCGGCCGGCGCGGCCTTGGCAGGTAAGGGCGCCGCGGGGGCGTTTGTCGGTGCGGCTGTCGGCGCGGCCGCAGGGGCGGCCTTCGCCGGCGGGGCCGCGGGGGCTGTCCTGGCCGGAGGAGCCGCCGGCGCGGGCGGCTGCGCCTTCCTGGCCTGGCCCGCCACGACGGGCGGCGGGACGACGGCGCCCGCGGCCGGCGCCGGCGGAGTCCCGGTCTTCTCCACGGCCGGAGCGGGCCCGCGCGGGACGACGCGGGAGGACGGCGGTCTCACCGTCTTCGCTTCGACGATCGTGTCTTCGATTGTATTGGCGGGGCCCGGCTGCACCTGGGCCGGGGCGGCGGTGGACGGGTTCTCCCCCTCCAGCTCGAAGGGAGACTCGTCGGGGGCGCCCCCGGGCCCGCGCTCATCGAAGGCCGCTTCCAGCGAGGCGCGCGCGGCCGCGTCTTCCTGGAGAGCCGCCTGGTCGCCCGGCCCGAGCGGCTCGGGGCCGGCGTACATCTCGGGAATCTCGGTCGCCGGAGCCTCCGAATCATCCTGAGGAGCGGACGCCGGCGTCGGAGCGGGGGCGATGGCATGAGCCGGAGCCGCCGCCTTCGGCTTCGCTGCGGCCTTGAGCGCCTCCGGGATGGTCAGCTTCACGGTCATGCCGCCCAGCTGGCTGGCGGCGGCCTTGAGGCTTTGCTGAATCTTGTCGCGGATTCCCTTGAGAAGCTCCTTCCCTCCGGTGTGGGCCGCGTCCAGCGTGAAGACCTTCTTGCATTCCGCCTCGGCTTCCGCGAAGCGTTCTTGCGCCAGGAGCTCGCGGGCGAGCGTCAGGTGCTCCTCGATGAACGGCGCCGCTTCGAAGGCGTTCTGCGCCTGTTCCATGAGGCTCAGCAATTCGGGGGAGTTCGGATCGAGCGGCAGCAGGCCCTGGGCCCCCTCGATCGCCTCGGCGTGCCGGTGCTCGGCCAGCAGCTGCTTGATGTGCGCGATGCCGAGATCGAGCCGGGCCTCGACCTCTTCGACGGGCAGGTCCGCCGGTGCGGTCTCGGCGCCGTCGGCGGCGGGCAGGTCCACCGGTTCGCCGGTGGGCGTCGGCTCGAAGTCCCCGATCAGGAGGGTCGCCATGCGGATGCCCTCCTTCGCCCTCTGGCTCTGGGGATCGACCGACAGGGCCTCCTTCCAGGCCTCGATAGCCCCCTTGTATTCTCCGTTGTTGTAGAGGGAGGAGGCCCGGGTCAGGAGATCCTGCAGATTT
>JACOUZ010000002.1 GCA_016177515.1 Acidobacteriota bacterium | reverse complement strand
GGGCCGGCTTCAGGTTGAAGTCGCCCTGCGGGGCGAGCTGGCCACCGTGAGCGCCGACGCATCGTCCGCCGCGCACCCCTTCGCCCACATGGACACCATGGTCCTTGCGCCGGGCGAGATGGACAGCCTCGACATCGACGTGCGCTCTTCCGGCGCCGAAGAGGGCTGGTCGCGCGTGCGCTACCGTCTCGGCGTCACCGCCGCCTTCTGACCCGCGGCCGAGGATCATCAGACGTCGGTGCGGACCCGCTTTGCTGGCGGGGCGCGCCTGCGCGCCGCCCGGATGAGCCCGGGCGTGCCGGCTCATCCGGGCGCGCGGAGGCGTGTCCCGCAAGCGGAAGCAGGGCCTCCCCGCCGCGCTGGAGGTCCCCCGGCGCGGTTTGACTTGGGGAGGCGCCATCGGCAACTATATCGCCCGTTTCGCTCGCGCACGCGCTTTCCCGCTGGCTCATTCCATCCGGATTCTGTCAGGGAGCCAATGAGGAACCGTACCGTCAAAGCGTGCCTCGCGATCGCCGGCCTGCTGACCTTCCTCGGGGGGGTCTCGACACCCGCGTTCGGCCAGGAGAGGCCGCTCGCGGGACATCTCGTCGATGGGCAGGGAGGCGGCGTCGGCGACGCGACCCTCTTCCTCATGCCGGTGGGTCGCCCGCGGCTTTCGGCCGAGAAAGAGGCGAACCTGCGCGGCACGCCCGCGGCCAGTGACGGCGGCGGCCGCGTGACCCGAAGCGCCGCCGACGGCTCGTTCTCCGCCCTCCTGCCGGCCGGGAGATACCGCATCGCCGCCTTCAAGCCCGGATACGAGGTTTCTCTGACCGAAGTGCACCTGCTGGTGCGAAGCCGGGTCGAGATCACCATGCGGCCGGTGGATGGCGTGCCCGCCGGGGAGCCGGGGGGAGGCGAAGGGCGGGGTGGTGGCCTCGACTGGATCCTGCGGCAGCCGGACGGGAACATATTGCGCGATCGCGCGATCGACCTGGACGGGCCGACCGAGGAGCGTCCAGAGGCGCCACCCGCCGGGGAGCGCCGCGCGGCGTTCTGGACGCGCCTGCCCATCGATGGAGAATTCGGGCAGCACCTGAGCGGGGGGAGTCTGCTGGGCGGCGAGGCTTCGGGGCCGGGCGATTCCTCGGGGCGCTCGACGCGGCTGTCGCTGAGGGGACCGGTCGGCGGGCAGGGTTCCTGGCGGTTCGACGGCCGGACGGGACGCACGACGACGGCCCTCGATCCCGGCAGCGACCTTCGTCGCGGGCGCCGATCCTCCGGGCTGGGGATTGGTCTCGACTACCGGCTCGGTCCGGGCGACGGCCTGCAGGCCGAGATGCGCTACGGCACGAGCCGGTACCTGCTCGCTGCTGGCCTGGCGCCGGACGAAGTCGACCAGGAGCAGAAGACGGCCGGCGTGCGGACCCGCTGGGACCGGCGGTTGGGGAGCGAGATACAGCTGCACGTCGGCGCTTCCTACCTCGAGGCGGGTGTCCGGCAGCCACCCGGCTCGCAGGGGCCGCGGCTTGCCCTTACCGCGGGCGGCCCCGATCGGAACGGCCAGGTCGACCGCTCGCTAGGCGCGATCGCGGGACTGGCATTCCGGGCGGATGCCCACGTCGTCGGCCTCGCCGTGCGCGTCCACTCGTACCGCTATGAACTTGGAGACGGCGGCGCGCTCCTGTCGAGCTTCGACGCCGGCCCGGTGCCCCTCGAGACGGGGGGGCAGGGGAGCGCCGTGAGCCTCTCCGGACAGGATGACTGGCGCGTGGCGGAGCGCTCCGTCGTGCATTACGGCCTCGGGTATCACAACGATTGGGCGGCGGGAATCTCCTATTTTGTGCCGCGCGTGGGCCTGACCTGCGCCCTGTCGTCCGCGGGCGACCTCCTCGTGCGCTCGGCTCTCGTCTATCGCTTCGAAGACTGGCTGCAGGCTGCACCGGGAGGCGCGGCCCCCGGGGAGCAGGACGGGTCGCCGGACCCGCGGCGCTTCGGCTGGGAGATAGGGGTGGAGCGCCGTCCGGAAAACAGGCTGCAGTTCGTCGCGACTCTGTCGTACAGGCCGTTCCAGGAGATGGCCGGCGACCGGACGGCACCGCCCGCGTTCCAGGACGACGGAGTGCCCGTCCTCGCCGACGCCGCCGCCGGCCGTCACGAGATGGGAATCGAGGTCGGGCGCGGCTTCGGTGTGGTGCGTGGCAGCCTGGCCGGCAGTCTCGGCCGGGTGGAGGGGCGGCTGAGCCCGTACATCCAGGAGTCGCCGTTCCAGGGGGTGAGAGCGGGCGAGGCGCGCTACTACCTGACCTCGCTCCGGGCGCAGTTCGAGCCGACGGAGACGGAGGTGCGCATCGGCTACAGGAGGGTGACCGGCGAAACGGAGGTAGCGGCCGGAGCAGGAAACGGTTCGCTCGACTATCGCCGCCTGGATTTCGCCGTCTACCAGGATCTGCCCTGGGTGGCCATGGCGAACTCCCGCTGGAGGGTTCTGATGGCCTACCAGGGGCTGCAGTACGACTCCCTCGACGACCCGTCCCTGTCCGATTCCGGCGCCACGTCGCGCGTCACCGGCGGCGTGGACATTTCCTTCTGAGAGGGGACGGGGCGCATGCGGAAGACCCTGGCCGTCGGCGTATCGGCACTGCTCCTCACCTGGGGCGCCTTCTACTTCTACAACCAGGCCACGCAGGTTGCTCCCGAGACGGGCGTCGAATGGGTCGATTCGTCGCGGGGAGTCATCGCCGACGCCGTCATCCCGCGATCGCCCGCCTGGAAGGGAGGCCTGCGCCCCGGAGACAGGCTGCTCTGGATCGATGGCCGGACGATCGCGGCGGCCGCGGACGCGGAGGAGGCCCCCCTCGCCGTCCCGAGGGGGGTGACGCTCGCCTATGGCATCGAGCGTGACGGCGAGGACTGGACTTTCGTGATGCGGCCGAACTGGGTGGGCGGCGGCACCCCGGTCTACTATTACCTGGCGCTCGTCGGGCTGACGTTCCTGGGCGTCGGCGTCGTCGTCTGGACGCGCGCCACGCGGGCGCGCGCGGCGGTCCCGTTCGCTCTCCTGTGCCAGGCGATGTTCCTGGTGCTGGTCCTGAAGAGCACCGGGCAGGGCGGCTGGTTCGACTGGTCGGGCTACTGGGGCGATCTGGCCGGCTGGCTCCTGGCCCCGGCCCTGTTCCTGCACATCAACTGGGCCCTGGCCGACGAGGATCGCGGCTCCCACCTGCGGCGCTTCCGGCGGGCGGCCTTCTACCTCCCGGCGATCCTGCTGTTCGCCTATAACCTCTATCTGATCCCCTTCAAGCAGGTCTACCGCTTCTCCGACCCGCTCAACGTCATCCGCCTGAAAGAGCGGCTGGAGGAGGTCTACATCGCCATCTTCGTGATCGTCGGCATCGTCAAGGCGGTCCGGGCCTACATGTCGGCCGCCCGCCTGCAGACCCGCTGGCAGCTCAAGTGGATGGCCTGGGGGAGCCTGGTCGGCTTCCTGCCGGCGGCGCTGTTCTACATGGTGCCGCACTCCCTCAACATCCGCATCGGACGCTGGAGCGACCTTTCACTCCTGCCGATGGCCGTCATTCCCCTGGCTTTCGCCGCGGCCATCGTCCGCTACCGCCTCCTGGATCTGGACATCTTCCTGAAGCGCGGCATCGTGGCGATCGGCTCGCTGCTCACGGCCGGCGCCACCTATGCCGCCTGCTACGTCGTCATGGACCGCGCCGCCGGCGGGATCACGCCGCGCGGCCTCAACCTCGCCCTGATCCTCGCGACGTTTCTGATGGCGATCTTCTACCCGCGGGTCCACCGGCGGCTGAAGAGCATCGTCGACCAGTTCTTCTACCGCGAACGCTACGACTACCGCCGCACGCTGAACGAGTTCAGCGAGGCGTTGAACCGCGAGCTGAGCCTGCCGGCGCTGCTCCGCAAGTTCCTCGGCCGGGTGGAGAGGACCTTCAACCTGGAGGTCGCGCGCGTCTTCGTCCGCGAGCCTCAGGGCCGGAGACTCGTCAGCGATCCGCCGACGCGGGCGATCGACCTGGAGGATCCCCTGGTGGGGATCATGAGGCAGGTCGATTACCTCTCCCTGCGCGACCACCCGGGGGCTGCCGAGACCGGAACCGGCGCCTTCCTGATCGACGCGCTCGGGCTCGAGTACCTGCTGCCGATGATGGTGGAGGGGGAGGTCGTGGCGGTCCTGGGGGTCGGCACGCCGCGCGGCGGGGAGCCGCTGACCAGCGAGGACGTGCAGCTCCTGATCTCCCTCTGCCGGCACGCCGCGGTCGCCTTCGAGGGGGCGCGGCTGTACAGCGCCGTGAACGAGAAGGTGCGGGAGGTGGAGGCGCTGCGCGAGTTCAATGAAAGCATTCTGGAGAGCAGCCGCGTCGGGATCCTGGTCACGGACTCGGGAGGCCGGGTGGTCAACGTGAACCGCGGATTCGAGGTCCTGTACGGCGACGGCCGCGATGGGATCCTGGGCCGCTCGCTGACCGAGGTGATGCCCGCCGGCGTGTTCACGCTGGCCACCGACGAGGCGGCCCCGGCGCACGGGCAGGACCTGCCGGACGGCGGGATCAAGGTCTATCGCTCGTCCCTGCGCACGCGGGACGGACGCCGGCTGGTGGTGAACCTGACGCAGGCCGCGCTTCGCGATCCGGCGGGCCTGCCGCGCGGGCGGGTCATCACCGTCGACGACGTCACCGACCAGGTACAGCGCGAGCAGGAGCTGCAGCGCCGCGAGCACCTGGCCTCCATCGGTCTCCTGGCCTCCGGAATCGCCCACGAGGTGAACACCCCGCTGACCGGCATCTCCTCCTACACGCAGATGCTCTTGGGAGAGCGCGGGCCGGCCGATCCGGAATACGGAATCCTCAAGAAGATCGAGCAGCAGGCCTTCCGGGCGGCGGCGATCGCCTCCAGCCTACTGAACTTCTCCCGGCAGCGCGACGGCGATTATCAGGCCCTGGACATCTCCGACATGGTGGCCGAGACCCTCGATCTGTTCCAGCCGCACCTGCGCGGCCGGCGGATCGAGCTGGTGCGCCGTACCGGGGAGGAGGACCTGAAGGTCAACGGCAACCGCGGGCGGCTGCAGCAGGTCCTGATGAACCTGCTCCTGAACGCCGTCGACGCGATGCCCGGCGGAGGGACCGTGACGGTGGCCGCCCGCGGGGAGAACGGCCGCATCCAGATCGAGGTGGCCGACACCGGCTGCGGCATCGCGGCCGAGCACCTCGAGCGGATCTATGATCCCTTCTTCACCACCAAGCCCCGCGGCCAGGGGACCGGCCTGGGCCTGTCGGTGTCCTACGGGATCGTCAAGGAGCACGCCGGCACGCTGTCGGTGGAGAGCGCGCCGGGGGAGGGCTCGAGATTCCTGATCAGCCTGCCAGCGGTCGACGAGAGGAGAGCCACGGCATGATGGGATCGAGGGTGGAGGTGCCCGACAGGGAACCGCCCCGCGACGCCAGGGGTGAAGCCGCCCGCGTCCTGGTGATCGACGACGAGCCGATCATCCGGGAGGTCCTCCACGACATCCTGACCCGCGAGGGGTACTTCATCACCCTGGCGCCGGATGCGGAGACCGGGCTGCGGTCGCTGGAGCAGCAGGAGTACGACCTCATCATCCTCGACCTGATGCTGCCGGGACTCGGGGGCTTCGAAGCCCTCAAGGAGATCAAGAGGAGGGATCCCGACAGCGTCGTGGTCATGATCACCGCCTACGGTTCGATCGAGTCGGCGGTCCAGGGGATGCGCATGGGGGCGCACGACTACCTCACCAAGCCGTTCAAGAACGAAGACGTCCTGCGCACGCTCTCGACCGGCCTGCGGCACCGGCGCCTGCTGGACGAGAACCGGTCGCTCCGCCGCGCGCTGGAGGGGCGGGCGCGGACCGGCGAGCTGGTCGGGAGGAGTCCGTCCATGCTGGAGCTCCACCGTCTGATCGAGCAGGTGGCCCCCAGCCGCTCCACGGTCCTGATCCAGGGGGAGAGCGGCACGGGCAAGGAGCTGGTCGCCCAGGCCATCCACCGCATGTCGGGCCGGCCGCCCGACGCCTTCGTCGTGGTCAACTCGGGGAGCATGCCGGCCGACCTCCTGGAGAGCAACCTGTTCGGCCACGTGAAGGGGGCGTTCACCGGGGCCATCCAGTCCAAGAAGGGCCTGTTCGAGGTGGCGAACGGCGGCTCGATCTTCTTCGACGAGATCAGCACGGTGAAATCGGAGGTCCAGGCCAAGCTGCTGCGTGTCATCCAGGAGAAGGAGTTCCTCGCCCTGGGCGCCGTGCAGAGCGTGCAGGTGGACGTGCGCATCATCGCGGCCACGAACATCGATCTTCAAGAGTTGGTGATGCGCGGAGAGTTCCGGGAGGATCTCTACTACCGGCTGAACGTCATCAACATCAAGCTGCCTCCCCTGCGCGAGCGGAAAGAGGACGTGCCCCTCCTGGCCGACCACTTCATCGCCAAGTACGCTGCCGAGAACAGGAAGCCGGTCCATGGCGTCACACCCGAGGCCCTCGCCCTGCTGGTCGAGCACACCTGGCAGGGCAACGTGCGCGAGCTCGAGAATGTCATCGAAAGGGCGGTCGTCTTGTCCTCCTCACCCGTGATCGGGCTCGAGCTCCTGCCGGAGGCGCTCCAGGGGGACCGGCCCCGGCCCCTCCCCGGCCCGATCCCGATGGACGGCACCCTGTCCTTCTACGAGACCATGGAAAGGCTCGAAAGGGAAATCATCCTGAAGACCCTGAAGAGCGTCAACGGCGTGCAGAGGCGGGCGGCCGCCAGGCTGGGGCTGAACCCGACGACCCTGAACGAGAAGATCAAGCGGCTCAAGATTCAATACCGGTAGGCCCCACCGGGGGGCAGGGACCCCCCCTGCTGTATTAAACCCGCACGTCACCCCCCATCATCTTCTTGACACATCGAGGCTTGACGGTAGAATTAGGGCGCACGGAGGAAGCCGCCCGGTCCCCCCGGATCGGGGCTGCCGGTGGCCGGGATTTCAGGGGCGGACACGCGGCTGCGGTTCCTTGACAGGGTCTTGCACGATTTCATAGACTTGAGAGGAACTGCTCACAGCAAGGCTGATCCAAGGCCGGTGCAAACAAAGAGATCCGGGTCGCGCTGCGGCCCTGCATGGAGGTTCATCCCGATGGATGCCAGAAAACTCCTCCTTCTCGCCGGCTGCCTGACTCTCGCCTTCACAGTCCTCTGTCTTCCCGCTTTCGCCCAGACCAACGCAGGCCTCAGGGGAACGGTCGTCGACAAGGACGGCGCGCCGCTCCCGAGCGCCCGGATCACGATCAAGAGCGACGCTCTCGGAATCAGCCAGGGGGCGATCACCGACGCGAAGGGCGAGTTCCGGATCGTCCCGCTGCCGCCCGGCCGCGGCTACATTCTCGAAGTGGCGTTCCCCGGCATGGGGACCATCAAGATGGACGTCGACATCACGGCCGGCAGGGTCTTCACGACCACCATCACGCTGCGCCCCAGCTCCGAGCTGGAGGAGAAGGTCCGGGTCACCGCCCGGACCGATGTCGTGAACACCGCGACGACCACGACCCAGACGACCTTCAGCTCGGAATTCATCGATGCCCTGCCGATCCTCGGACGCGACTACCAGGATATCCTGACCCTGGCGCCTGGCGTGACGGACGTGGACGGGGACGGCAATCCGACCATCCACGGCTCGCGTGACGTCGACGTGGTCACGCTCGTCGACGGAGTGTCGACGAACGACCCGCTCACCGGCAAGCGCGGCCAGGAGCTGAACCTGGACTCGATCCAGGAGATCGAGGTCAAGACGGCCGGTGCGACCGCCGAGAACGGCCGGGCCCAGGGCGGCTTCGTGAACATCGTCACGAAGTCAGGAGGGAACGAGTTCGAGGGGCGCTTCCGATTCGACTTCCGTTCCAACATCCTGGACGGGGACGGGGCCGGCATCGACGATCCGCGGCTGCATGGCGGACTGGGCGAGCTCGGGCTGCGCGACCTCAGCTTCAACGACTTCTTTCCCGCCCTGTCTCTGGGCGGCCCCATCGTCAAGGACAAGGCCTGGTACTATTTCACCGCCGAGTACCAGCAGATCGAGACCCCGGTGAATGCCCTCACCCAGGCCTTCGTCCTGGCCCAGCGCCAGAAGCGGATCTTCGGCAAAGTCACCTGGCAAATGTCCACCAATCACAAGCTCAATTTCACGGCCACGCTGGATCCGCAGGAGTACGAGAACTTCGGACTCAATTCGTTCATCGCGGTCGAATCGGGCTATTCGCTGAATCTCGGCGGGCTGAACCTGAACCTCAGAGAGACGGCGATCTTCAATCCGAACGTCTTCCTCGAGTCCACCTTTCAGCACTTCACTTCCAATCCCGAGGCCATCCCGACCCTCGACGCCGACACGAATGGCAACGGCATTCTCTTCGAGGACCGCAACCGCAACCACTTCATCGACGCCTCCGAGCGCGACGCGGGCGAAGACCTCGATCGCGACGGCTTTTTCGACATCTTCGAGGACCAGAACAGAAACGGCGCCCTGGATCCCGGCGAGGACATGGATGGGGACGGGCGGCTGACGCGGTTCGGAGCGGGCTGCGAGGGCGTCACGCGCGAGGACGTCGATTGCGATGGCCACGTCGATCGGTTCTGGGAGGACGTCAACAACAACGGCGTTCTCGACGAAAGGGAGGACAGGGACGGAGACAGGAGGCTCGATTACATCGACGAGGACTTGAATCACAACGGGATACTGGACCCGGGCGAGGACCGGAACGAGAACAACCGCCTGGACACCCGGGACGCGGAATTCGCGGAAAAGTTCCCCAACATCCACCCGTACATCGAGGACCGGAACAACGATCAGAACCGGAACGACCGCGTCCGTCCGCTGCCGGACGATCAGATCT
>JACOUZ010000194.1 GCA_016177515.1 Acidobacteriota bacterium | reverse complement strand
CACCGACTCGAGGACGCGGGAGTGGCCGTCGCTGGTGTACTCCTTGACCGCCTCCCCTTCCGCGTAGATGACCTCGGCCGCGCCGCGCGCCGCCAGGCCTTTCGCGAGATCACCAAGGCCCTGGCCGATCAGGAGCGCCTTGATGTCGGCGGCGCCCCAGCCGGCCTCCCCCGCCAGGCGATGGGACAGCGCCAGAAGCTCGAACGTGGTCTCGCGGACCGCCCCGCCTTCATGCTCGGCCAGGACCAGGATCCTGCAGGCCATTCAGGCGTCTCCCGCAGCGGCCGCCGGCGGCTTCATCTCAGATGACCCCCGTCTTTTCGCGGATGCGCTTCACGAGCTCCTGCGCGATCCGGTCGGCGGCCCCGGAGAGGATCTCGGCCCCCTTCCCCTTGGGAGGCGGGGCCAGGCGGACCGTCCGGAAGCGCGCCGACGACGCCGCGACGTCGCCGGCGCCCGCCTTCAGGTCGGCCAGGGACAATGTCCTGACCTCCTTCTTCTTGGCAGCCATGATCCCTTTGAGGCTGGCGTAACGCGGCTCGTTGATGCCGGTCTGGACCGTGATGACGGCGGGAAGCGTCAGCTCGACGACCTGCACGCGGTTGTTCTCGAGCTCCCGCTCGACGCGCGCCGTCGCGCCGTCCGTGATCTCGAGGCGCATGGCCGCCGTGGCGCACGCGTGATCCAGAAGTCGCGCCACGAACGGGCCGATCGCCATGTAGTTGTCGTCATCGGCCTGCAGCCCCGCCACGATCAGGGAGAACCCCTCGTCCTTGACGGCCGCCACGATGGCCCGGGCGATCGACAGCGGATCGGAGGTAGAAAGCGCGTCGTCCTTGATGTGGATGGCCCGGTCGGCGCCGGTGGCCAGGCAGGTCCGGAGCGCCGAGGAGGCGCGCTCGGGACCGGCCGTGAGGGCCACCACCTCGGTGACCTTGCCGGCGTCCTTCAGGCGCAGCAGCTCCTCGAGCGCGTACCGATCGTAGTCGTTGAGGCCGTAGGTGAGGTTGCCGTCGTCCACCCAGGTGCCGGCGGAGTTGATGCGGAACGGCGAGTCGGTGTTCGGGACCTGCTTGATGAGGACCAGGCTCTTCACGCGTGCCCCCGCGCGCCCCGGGTGACCGCGGCGCGGCGCCTATCATAAACGAAATCCGGCGCCGGCGTGGGATCGCCGGCGCCGGAGTGACTCGGGAGGCCCGAGGGGACGGGGCGCTTGGCGTCGTCCGTGGGCGACAGGCGGGTCAGGATTTGGTTTCGCCCGGCAGGTTCGGGCCCTCCCTTCGGTCGCTTCGGGTCGGGCGTCTGCGGAACTTCGTGGGTGGCGGGACGTACTCGCGTGGACCGTCGTAAAGGAGCCGGTAGCGTCCGTACAGGACCCGCTCGACGAGGATCTGGCTGGCGGCCAGGTTCCCCATGCAGTGGCGCACCAGGAAACTGTGCACGCGGGGCTGGGGCCAGTCGGGGTCGGAGAGCGCCTCCGTCAGGTCACGGGCGCTGAAAGGCTCGAAGAGTTTTCCGCTCGCAATCGCCTCTCTGATCCGATCGGGCAGATCCATGACGAGGCCCTGCCTTTTCTGCGGCGAGTGTCGTATGAATCAGCGGTGGTGCGCGACGCGACGAAAACCGGCGGCGATGTGCACAGGAAGCGGATGCCCGGCGGCTGCCGGGGGTCTCTGCGGCTGAGTCCCCGGTCCCTCTCCTCATTCGGGCCGCCGGGAATATACGGCGACAACCCGGATCGTGCAATGCGATTTTGACATATTACGCCGAGGCCGCCTGGAGGGCGGCGAGGCGCGCGCCGAGCGCCGGGACGGCGTGCGTGAAGGCGGCGTGCGCGCCGACGCCGAGCAGGCGGAACTCCTCCGCCGCGGTGCGCACAATCTGGCGCTGCGCTTCGGTCGCCAGGATCGCCTCCGGCGCGCGCGGGCGGCGGCGCGACACCACGAAGGAGCCTCCCGGCGCCAGCGAGCGCGCCGCCTGCCGGGCGACGACCAGGCCGCCGGTGACCTGGCGCTCGAGGAACAGCGACAGGGCGCGCTGGTGATCGCGGTAGCGCGCCTCGACCGCCTCGGGTCCCAGGCCGGAGAGCGTCGGATCGGCCGGGAACAGGACGAACCTCTCCCCCGCCCCGGGATCGGCCGGCACGTGGAACACGCTGTCGACCCGATCGAGCCCGGCGAACACTTCGGCCAGCGCCGCGGCCGACAGCGAGTCGACGCCGCGAATCTCCAGGCGGCCGTCGGCCTCGGGGGCGATCGGCAGGTTCCACCAGGACGAATCGGAGGCACCGCGGGACAGGCGCCGGCCGAGGCGCGCCATCATGCCGTCGTCGCCGGCGACGATGACCCGCCGCGACCCCGACTCCAGGCAGAAGGCCGCGATCGATCCGACACGGTCTATCTCCGGAGTGTCGCGCGCCGTGGTGACGATGACCGCGGTCCCTCCCGCCTGCCGCGGCGACCTGCCGCGCGCGGCGGCCGCCCGCGGGGAGCGCGGCAGCGTGGAAACGGCGATCTCCTGGCCGGTGCCGGTCAGTCCCCTCTGCGCCGCGAACAGCACCGCCTGCGCGACGTCCCCGGCCCGCGGCGCCCGCTCCGGGATCAGCCGCTCGAACCACGCCTTCACGGCCGGGTCGGCCAGCGGGTCCGCCGCTCCGTGCCGCCTGAAATGCTCGGCGTAGCTGCGCGCCACCCACTGGAAGCGCGGGCCGTCGATGAGGCTCGGCTCGATGTCGGCGATGAAAATGCCGTACGGCTTCAGGGCGTCGGCCAGAAGCGCGGCCGTCCTCCTGAGCAGGAGCTTCGGCGCCGTGTACGGGATCCGGAAGACGTACGGCTGGTCGGCATAGAACGTGCTCACATTGACCACGCCGCCCGAGGCGCCCCGCCGGCGCATGTCGAGGATCGCCCGCACCATGCCGAGCCAGGCGCCCGCGAAGTTCACTCCCAGCGTCTGGTGCCAGCGCGCCTCCCCGTCGAGCTCGATCTCCGCCAGCGTGGCGAAGGCGCCTCCGATCCCGGCGTTGTTCACCCACAGGTCGATGCCGCCGCCGGCGGCGCCGCGCGCCGCCTCGACGATCCGGGCGCGGTCGCCCGGGAAGGCGATGTCGGCCGCCACCGCGTGCGCGCGGCCTCCGAGGGCCATGATGGCGCGCGCCGTCAGGTCGAGATCGGCGCGCCCGCGGCCGGCCAGAATCACGCGCGATCCCTCGCGCGCCAGGCGCATGGCGATCGCCTGGCCCAGGTTGCGCCCGCCCCCGGTGACGACCGCGGTCTTGCCGGCCAGGGCGCCCTCTCCGGAGCCGCCGGCATTCCTCTCGTCGGGGCAGTAGATCATCCCGGCGATCCCGGCGTGGCTGTCGGCGGAGAGGTGCAGCGCCGTGCGCGCCGTGCGGGACGCCGACACCTCGCCCGCGTCGCTGCCGGGAAAGATGGCGTTCACCCGGATCGGGCACCGGGCGCTGGCCATCTCCGTCGCCGTGGAGGTCACCACCGCCTGCAGGCCGGCGCGGGCGACGCCGACCACCGGCGCGTCCTCGGCCGTCTCGCGGCACAGCTGGGGGCCGATGAGGATGATGCTGCCGCGCGACTGGCGCGCCCCGGCCTGCAGCGTCTTCTCCTCTTCCGGGGTCCAGCCTCCCTTGACCCGCTGGATGCCGGCCTTCGACGCCACGCCGCGCGGCCGCTCGAGCAGCGCCAGGAACGACCGGAACGACTGGAACCGCCCGTCGGCCGCCGGGCCCCCGCCGGGCGCCTCGGCCCGCCGGGCCGCCGCCCGGCGCATCCCCTGCAGGAGCATCGCCGCCTGGGCGCCGCGCAGGATGCCGGCCGGCTCGAAGGCGAAGCGCTGCTTGAGCGCCTCTTCGTCCTGAGGCGTCATGTCGGAGAACGTGCCGGGCGACTCGACATCGCCGGTCAGCGCGACGACCACGTCGGGGCCGCCCGCGGCGGAGGCCGCGGCGCCGGTCGCGCCGGCGGCCCCCTGCGGAGGCGCTCCGCCCTCCGGCGCGGCTGCGCTGGTCGTCAGCCGATCGAACAGCGCGGCGAGAGCCCCTTCGTCCTCCGGCGCCAGGTCAATCGCCTGGAGCCTGCCGAGAAGCGTCCGCTGCCCGTCCGTGTACTGATCGGGCGCGCGGCCCCCGGCCAGGTTCGACAGGATGCGGCCGGCAGCGGGGGCGGCCAGGACAACATCCGCGCCGCAGGCGGCGAAGGCCAGCGCCAGGGTGGCCGCCTGTTCCTCGGAGGGACGGCCGACGAGCACCACCTGCCGGCCCTCGAGATCGGGCAGGCGGTTGCCCAAAAGCGGCGGGGCCACCTGCGGCGGCACCTTGTAGTCCACGCCCCCGGCCAGCTCCACGACCGTGCCGTTCGCCGAATCGCGCAGCTCCCGGGAGGCCAGCGCCAGGATCGAGCGCGCCGCGTCCTCCTGCGTCAGGAAACGCTTCGCCGGGTGCATCTCTTCCGTCTTGCGGCGGATGTCGTCCCCCTGGACGTCCCGGCCCCACAGGCCGCGCTCCAGCGCCCCCAGCGGGTAGACGATCGAATCGATGCGGCCGCCCTCGACCGGCCCGAGGTTCAGGGCGATCACGCGGATGCCGTCGTCCGCCAGCTCCCAGGCGCTGACCCGCGAGTGCTCCAGCTTCCAGGCCTGCGCGCCGGTGTACGGCGTGCGGAACGGGTAGGGTCGCAGGATCTGGCGGTGCGGCGAGGTGAAGTAGGTGCCGACGTTCAGGATCGTCCCGTGGATGCCGCGTCCGCGCATGAGCCGCGCCGCCAGTCGCGTCGTGGCCATGGTGTGCAGGTGGACGTTCGTGGCGTAGCGGAAGCTCTTCGAGGGGATGCGCACCAGCGCCCGCACCTCGCCCGACACGCCGGCGTTGTTGATCAGAATGTCGAGCCGTCCGAAGCGATTCTCGACGGCGTCGAACAGGCCGCCGATCACGGCCGGGTCGCTGACGTCGCCGACGGCCGTCACGACCTCGCCCCCGAGGGCCTCGATCTCGCTGCGGGTGGCGCCGAGCGTCTCCCCGGTGCGCCCGACGATCGCCAGCCGCGCCCCGGAGCGCGCGAACGCCATCGCCGCGTTGTAGCCGATGCCGCCCGGGCCGGTCCCCCGGCCGGCCCCCGTGATCATGACCACCTTGCCCCGGAACTGATCCGGGTCGAACATCTCGAAGCGCGTCGGCACGTCCGTCACCTCCTCCCGTCGCTGGAAAGATTCCTGGGGCGCGGCGGCGGCAGGGGGGCCGGCTCCTGGCGATCCAGGAACCGCCGGATTCCCCTGCGGCCGTGCCGTTCGTCCACGACCAGGGACGCGAACAGCCGCGCTTCCTTTTCGCATCCCGCCTCGAATCCATGGCGCAAGCCGTGCAGGATCGCCTCGACGGCGCGCACCGCCGGCACGCCGCGGCCGATGGCCGGATCGAGCGCCTGTTTCAGGAGAAGCCGCAGCCGCCCGTTTCCGTCGAGGAGCCCTTCCGGCAGGTCCACCGGCCGCCGCCACGCCTGGCGCGCCCGGCGGCGCGCCTCGAGAGCCGCGGCGAGCGGACCCGGCTCGCCGCGCGCGAGCCCGGCGGCGAGCGCGCACGCCCGCTGCAGGGCGTTGCCCTCCACGACTTCGTCGATCAGGCCGAGGTCTTTGGCCTCGTCCACCTCGTAGTGCCGGCCGTTCAGGATCATCTCGAGCGCCTCCCGGAGTCCGCGCTCGAGCCCGAGGCGGTCGATCAGGAGGCGCGTCAGGCGCTGCGTGCCGGCGAACCCGGGAATGATCCCGAGGTCGATCTCCGGCTGCCCGACGCGGACGCGGGGCGAGCGCACGGCGATGCGGTAGTGGGCGCAGATGAAAAGCTCGTGGCCGCCGCCCAGCGCCACGCCGTT
>JACOUZ010000192.1 GCA_016177515.1 Acidobacteriota bacterium | reverse complement strand
GTCCCGGGCCGGGGGGAGCGGCGGGCTCCTCCGAGCCGTCCGCTGACCCTCCCCCGGCGGGCGGCCCAGGCAGCTCTTCAGGGTGCGGGGCGGCCGCGCCCGGCCCGCCGGCCGGCGCGGCCGTAGAAGGCGCGAAGAGAATCGGGCCGGCAGCCTCCTCTTCCCCATCGGGGGCGGTCCCGGCCGGCGACTCCAGCGCCGGTGCGGCCGCCGCCGGGCCGGCCGTCCCCGGCCCGTCCGCCTCGTCAGGGACCGCGGCCGCTTCCGGCGGTCCGGCGCCTGCCCCGGGTCCGCCGCGGTCGCCGGCATCGCCCGTATCCTTCCCGTCGAGAGCGGGCCCCTGCCCGTCCGTCCCGCGCTCCGCCGGGGGCGGCTGCGAAACCGTCACCGACGTGGGGAGGGAGGCGCACGCGTAGGCGGTCGCGCACAGGATCAGGGCGCACGCCAGCCGGCCGACCGCACTATTCGACGGAAAGCAGCAACTGGTCACGGAACACGATCTCCAGGATGGCCTGGTCTGACGAATCGAACGCCTCCCAATTCTCGAAGGCCGGCGCCTCCGGCCCGAATGGCGTCATCGTGAGCGCCCTGATCCGGAAGCTCATGATCCGATCGTAATCCGGAACGCCATCAATCCCGGTCCGTCCCGTCCGGCTGATGCCGACAATGAGGCGGCCCGGGCCGTCCGGGTTTGTCGCTGTCCGCGCGCTCAGCAGCACGAATTCCCCGTCCCGACCCAGGAGGTTGCCCTGCTCTTCGCTCCCCGGGACGAACTCCAGGAGGAGCGGATTGAAGACCAGGTCGAAGTTGAACCCGCGGATGACCGACGAGATCGTGGGGACCCCGACGATCACGTCGATCCGCCACTCGTCAGGGGCGACCTGCTCTGCGCAGCGCAGCACGACGTGGTCCGTCGCCGGCGCCGAGTCGAGACAGCGGAACGAGGCGACCGGGCCCGGAGGAGGGCCGATCGGGCCGCCTCCGCCCCCGCAGGCCAGGAGCGCGCCGCAGACCAGGAGCGCGCCGCAGGCCAGGATCGCCGGGCCGTACAGGACGGACCGCATCGTCAGCTCCCGCCGCAGGTGCGCGCAAACGCGCTCATGAACAGGTGGAAATCCGCCAGGTCCACGCATGCGGCCGTTCCGTTCGGGGCCAGATCGAGGTTGGCCGGAAGGAACATCTCGCCCGGCCCCGGGCACGTTCCGAAAACCCGCGCGAAGTCGGCCAGATCGCGCCCGTCGACGCGGCGCTCCGAGAACCCCGCGACCTCCAGGTTGGCGCGGCCGCAAATCGCCTCCGCCTCGCAGACGTCCCCCGTCCCGTTCGCGTCCGTGTCCCGCTGGTCCGGGTTCCAGACGATCGCGCAGTTGTCGCAGCTGTCTCCGATCAGGTCGCTGTCGCTGTCCAGGCCGGCGGTGCCCTCGTCGAGGAGGCCGTTGCAGTTGTCGTCGAGGCCGTTGCACGCCTCCGCGACGAACGGGTGGACTGCGGCGCCGGCGTCGTCGCAGTCCCCGCAGCGATCGCCGCCGGCCAGGACGCAGGCAGTCGAGCAGACGGCGTACCCATCGCCGTCCAGGTCGGGGCAGATCGGGTTGACGGTGAGGTAGGCCGGAATCCTGAGCAGCGGCGTGATCGGGTCGTTGCTCGAGATTTCGATGCCGGTCTCGTAGGTCCCCCCGAACAGGTCGCCGCTGTCGAACTGGACCGCGAGATCGATCGACCCGCCCGGCGGCAGGGTACCGGACATCGGGTCGACGGACAGGAACTCGATCGTGCACCCGGAAGGGTACAGGATGGCGACCCCCGCCGGCCCGGACAGGCCGAAGCCGATACGGCTGACGGCACCGGTCGAGAGATCGATCATCGCCAGATTGCCGCGGCGCAGCTCGGCGACGTAGGCTGCGGTCCGCCCGGAATTCAGCGCCAGGCCCAGGGGATATTCGAGCCCGAGCGAGACGGTGCGCTTCGCGCCGGTCGCGAGGTCGATCGACAGCAGCCGCCCGCTGCCCGTCTCGGTGACGTAGGCCACGGTCCCGCCGGAGTCGAGCGCGATGCTGCTCGGGCCAATGAGCCCGGAGGATACGACCGACACCGCCCCGGTCCCCAGGTCGACCGCCGACAGCCGCCCCGCCTCGCGCTCGCTGAAATAGAGGGTGGTCGCGGCGGCATCCAGCGCCAGGCCGTCCGGCGAGTCCAGGCCGGCGGCGACGGGCGTGGTCTGCCCCGTCGAGAGATCCACCGCCGAGATCCGGGCGCCGCGCGACTCGCTGACGTACGCCGTGGTCCCGTGGGGGCTGAGCGCCAGCCCAACCGGGAAGTTCAGGCCCGATGCCACGCGGGTCACGCTCCCGGTCGCCAGATCGACCGCCGCGAGCGTCCCGGAATCGGACTCGTTGACAAACGCCGTGGCCCCGGCAGGATCGATCACCAGGTTCTCCTGGGGCCAGACAAGCCCGAAGGCGACCGCGGACGTGGCGCCCGTCACCAGGTTGACCGCCGCCAGCCGGCCGGCGCTATATTCCGACACGTACGCCGTCGGCGCGCAGGAGGCCGGCTGGCTCGCCGGAGTACGGATCTTGAGGGCGACGGAAAACTCGAGGTCGTTCCCCCCGAGGTTCGACACGCTCAGGGCCTGGATCTCCCTGTTGTTCCTGAACAAAGTGGTCGAGAGCGACGCCGGGCGCGCCTCGATGACCGGGGGCAGGAGCCCCTGCCCCCGCAGGGCTATCGAAAGGACCGGCGTGTCGGGGTCGTTGCTTCTGATCGACAGGGCCCCCAGGTACGGCGTCGCCGCGTCGGGCGTGAAGGTGATCGTCAGGGTCGCCGTGGTCCGGGCCGGGACGTTCAAAGCCGAAGCCGACGGGACGAACTGGGGAGTGTCGCTGGCGATCGACTGGATCTTGAGGGTCTCGCTCCCCCGGTTGTGGAGGGCCACGGCCAGGCTGCGGCGCAGCCCGAGGAACAACGATCCGTAATCGAGCGCGCTCTGGGCCCCCTGGTAGAGGAGACGCACGGTGTGGCGATCGGCGAGGCAGAAGGTGTCGACGAAAGGGGTGTTCTGGACCGTGACTTCGATCACGCCGTCGAGCGCCATGGCGAAGAACGGCGCGGCGCCCAGCGGGAAGGTGCCGCCAGCCGTGCCGCACTCGGTGCCGATGTTCCCGACGCTTCCCAGGAGGGTCCCCTCCACGGACGCCTGGGCGGTCTCGCTGGCGCTCCCGTAGTTGCCTTCGACCTGCACCTCGATCACGGCCGCGCCCCCCGGCGCGAACGTGATCGGCAGCTTGTGGACGGTGCGCGCCCCGAAGTCACTGTAGGTCTGCTGCGACACGATGACCACCGGCTCGTCGGAGATCGTCAGGTTGGGGGCGCCGATGACCGCGAGGGTCACGGGGACGCTCGCCGTGAGCGCCCCGGGGACGTTGGTCTCGATGGCGACCGCGCCGCTCAGGACAGTGCTGCCGAAATCCCCCGCGTCCATCGTGACGCTGAAATCACGGCTGGCGCCAGGGGGAATCGTCCCAGCGGCCGGGCTGATGCGCAGCCATTCGACGACGCCCGGAACCTCGGCCGTGAACGCCACCGAGAGATCGCTGCCTCCAATGTTGCCGAGGCGCAACGTCCGGCTCACCGCCGATCCCGTGCGCAGGGTCTCGGAGAACGCGCCAGGATCCACGGTCATCTGTGGCGGCGGCGTCGAAGTCGCCCGCAGGGCCACCGCGAGCGCCGGCGCGTTCGCGGCGTCGCTCGTGATGACCAGGGTTGAATCGAGGGTGCCGGGCAGGGCCGGCGCGAAGGTCACCGCGACACTCTGGCTCGCGCGCGGGGCGACGGAGAAGGCCGCCGGGCCGGCGGAGATCGCCGGGTCGCCCGGCGCCAGGCCCCCCACGTTCAGGATGTCCGTCCCGGTGTTCTTGACCAGAAGCTCCAGGGTGCGGGCGTCGCCCGCGAAGACGTTGCCGAAATCGAGCCACGCCGGATCCACTTCGATGGCCGGCACGGGAGTCACGTCGAGGACCACCGGGTGGGAGGCGAGCGGTTGCAGGGGATCGTTGCTCCGGACGAACACCGTGCCGGCGTACGACCCGCCCTCCAGCCCCTGGGCGTCGATGGTCACCGTCACGTCGCGGCCCTGGCCCGCGAACAGGCGTCCCGAGGTCGGGGAGGCCCGCAGCCATTGCGGGACGTTGTAGATGCGGATCGCCATGCGGTCGTGGAGATAGATGGAATTGAAGGCGACGAGCAACCCGGCCGACTGAGACGGGTCCTGGATGCCGATGGTGGCGCTGCCGGTGTCCAAGGTCATCGACAGGTAGCGGAAGACGATCTCCCCGGTGCGGTGCAGGGCCACCTGGAAGGTGGAATGGCCGAGGCCGGTATACGGCAGGACGCCGGTGTACTGCACCGTGAAGCTGTCGGGTCGCCGCGCGAACACGGCCCGGCTCGCATGGTCGAAATCCAGATCGTCCCAAAACGGCGCGACCAGCGCGGGCGGCGCGGAGACGTTCGGCAACGGCTTGTTGGAGTAGGGGGCGTCGGTGCCGGTGAAGGTCAGGAAGCCGTTGGTCGAGACGCGCACGGAATCATAGTTCTGCCCGTAGAAGGGGAAGGTGAACCCGAGGGGGATCGCCTCGGAGATCTGATCGTCCGTCGTGAGCGAATCGATCGGCGCCCCCTCGCCGGAGAGCGTCAGGTCGTCCCACACGAACTCGGGACCGCCCGGCTGATCGCTGTCGATGTAACGGTAGCCGAAGGCGTCCGGCCCGCCGGCGCCCGCGGCCGACGGGCCTTTCGCCTGCGTGACCGGCACCCCCGGGACGGCCTCCGCCGGCGCCTGGGCGCCGCCCGGCGGCGCCCCGCCGGGGCCGCCGATCACCGGGAGAGGAATCTCCCAGTCGAGCGTCCCGACCCCGGCATTGCGCAGCGCCAGCGTCCGCGTGGCCACCTCGCCCGTGCGCAGCGCCACGCTGAAGGAGGAGGGCGTGGAGTCGAACGTCGGAGGGGGCAGGGTCAGGCCGGAGACGGCATTGCCGAAGGGGCCGGGATTGCCCCATTCGTCCCGCGCCCGGACGGCGAAGTAGTAAGTGGTATTGGCCTCCAGGCCGGCCACCTCCATCGTCTCGATCGACCCGGACGGGGCCGGCAAGGGGGCGCCTGGAGCACCGGGCAGAGTTTCGAAGTTCGCGGCGTCGATCGGGAAGGGGGCGTAGCGCACGTCGTAGGTCAGGGCCCGGCCGTCGTCCCCGTCATCGCCGGTCGCAGTCCAGCGCAGCACAATGGTGTTGCTGGTGGGGAAGGACACCAGAAGGTCGTCGATCGGGCCCGGCGGAACGTCGTCGCGCGTGGCGATCGGGAAGAAGGCGTTGAGCCTTCCTCCGCTGAGCACCAGCCCGGCGAGCGCGGGGACGGGCGCGGCGAGATCCAGGATCTTCTGCTTCACCTGGAACGCCGGAATGCCGGGGGCCACCGCGCGGATGAGCGCCGCCGTTCCGGCGACGTGCGGCGCCGCCATCGACGTGCCGCTCAGCAGGCCGTACCGGCCGTCCGGCAGCGTGCTGAAGATGTCCACGCCCGGGGCGCCCAGGTCCACCGAGTTCCCTCCGTAGTTGGAGAACCCCGCCTTGATGTCGTAATGGTCCGTGGCGGCCACCGAGATGACGTTCGGCAAGTCGTAGGACGCGGGGTAAAAGGGAACGCTATCGTTGCTGGTGCCGTTGTTGCCGGCGGCGGCGACGAACACCACCTCGGCCCCCGCCGCCCCCAGGATGGCGTCCACGAGGGCCTGGGAAGGCTCGTAACTCCCCCAGGAGTTGTTCAGGACGTCCACCCCCATCCGGACGGTGTAATCGATCGCTTCCACGGCGGCGGAGGTCGGGCCGGAGCCGGCGGAGTTCAGGAACTTCAGCGGCACGAGCGACACCTGCCAGGCGACGCCCGTGACCCCGATGCCGTTGTTGCCGGCCGCGCCGATCGTCCCGGCGACGTGCGTGCCGTGGCCGAAGTCGTCCAGCGGGTCGTTGTCGTCGTTGACGAAGTCCCAGCCGTGCACGTCGTCCACGAAACCGTTGCCGTCGTCGTCCGCGCCGTTCCCGGGGATCTCCCCGGGGTTCGTCCAGATGTTGGCCGCGAGATCCGGGTGCGAGATGTCGATGCCGCTGTCGAGGACACCGACGCGGACCGCGGCGTCGCCCGTGCTGACGCTCCAGGCGGCCTCGGCGGCGATGTCGGCCCCGGTGAACCCGCCGGTCTGGCCGGTGTTGTGCAGTCCCCAGAGAAGAGAGTAGCTCGCGTCGTTGGGGACCAGGGCGGCACGAACGATGTAGTTGGGTTCGGCGTACTCGACGTGCGGGTTGCGGCGCAACCGCGCGATCGCCTCTTCGGTCGAAAGTCCGGGAGGCAGCCGCCAGTGCTCCGCCCGGCTCCTGAACTCGCGCTCCTTCCGCGCGGCGACCTCGGATCGGGCCCTGCCCCGCTCCACCCCGGACACGCCCGGCTTGAACCTGACCAGGACCTCGCCCGGCACGTAGCGGCCTTCCCCGGCGCCGGACGCCGGGGCCGGCGGCGGAAGGGATCCCGGGTCTTTCGAGAGCGGCAGCGCCCGGGAGGGAAGGACCATTCCAAGCGCCAGGGCGGCCGCGGCCAGGAGGATGCGCGGACGGACGCGCGGCGGGCAGGGTGGAGCCTGGGGCGATCCCGAATCCATGCCGCCTCCGCGTGAGCGGATGTCTGTCCCGCAATATACCGCAGCGCGGCGGGGCGCCGCAAAGAACCTCTCCCGCGGCGCCGTTTGCCGCGGGGCCTGGTCAGCGGCCGGGGAGGCCGCGGCTCAGGCCCCGGTGCGCACCCGGGCGGTGTTCACCACCGCCACCCCGCCCAGGATGACCGCGGTGCCGCCGGCCATCCTCCAGTCGAGCGACTCGCCCAGGACCAGCCAGCCCAGGAAGACGGCGATGATCGGGTTGACGTAGGCGTAGGTGGATACCTTGGCGGCCGGGACGTGGTGCAGAAGCCAGATGTAGGCCGAGTAGCCGCACAGGGACCCGGCGACGATGAGCCAGGCGACCGACAGCGCGGCCGATCGCGTGAGGTGGAAGCGGGGCGCCTCCCCCAGCAGGAGCCCGGCGGCGGTCAGGAGCACGCCGGCGATCAGCATCTCCAGCGCCACGCCCATGAGCGGCGCGATCCCGCGGATCCGGCGGCGGGCGTAGATCGAGCCGTAGGCCCAGCACAGGTTGGCCCCGAGCAGCGCCAGCTCCCCCTTGAACTCGCCGATCCCGCGGGACCCGGCCCCGAGGCCCCTGAGCTTCGGCCACATCAGGAGGAGCATCCCGGCGAACCCGATCAGAAGCCCCAGGACCCCGACCGGAGAGAGCCGCTCGCCGTCCCGCCGGACGGCCTCGATCCCGGCCACGAAGAACGGCAGGTTCGCCACGATGACCGCCGCCATCCCGGAGGGGACCGTCAGCTCGGACCAGGTCACCAGCCAGTTCGCCCCCGACAGAAGCAGGATCCCGGTCACGGCGATCGGCAGGAGAAGCGAGCGCGGAGGCAGCGGCACGCGGCGCCACAGGAGCCAGGCGAGCAGGAGCGCGCCGGCGATGGTGAAGCGCGCGCCCGCCATCAGGGCCGGCGGCAGGTCGCGCACGCCGAAGCGGATGGCCAGGTAGGTCGACCCCCAGAGGACGTAGACCGCGGCGAAGTTGAGCGTGATGAGGAACCGGTGCCGCTTCTCCGTGGCGGCGCTGTCGGCGGATCGGGCCATGGTGGCGCGGGATTCTAGCAGAGCGCGCCGCCCGCGGCGGGGCCGCGGGCTCGGTTCCTGGTGTAGAATTCCGAAACTTAACCGCATCGTCCGGAGAAAACGTCTTGGCGGCCGAAGTCTCCACAACCCGGTGGCCTTCCCTTCTCGCGGTGATGCGGCATGCCGAGAGCCTGGCGACCGAGAGGCGCAAGCACCTCGACCAGGTGCACTCGCACGACCACCACCTCGGCCTCGACATGCGCGACGTGGACGTGCCGCTCACGCCCGAGGGGCGCGACAACGCGCGCCTCACCGGCTTGCGCCTGAACCAGTGGGAGACCTTCGACGTCCTGTACGTCTCGCCGTACAGGCGCACGCTCGAGACCGCCGAGGAGGTCCTGTCCGGGCTCAAGCGCCGGCCGCTCCTGGTGAGGGAAGAGCGGCTGCGCGAGAAGGAGTGGGGCATCTTCGAAGGGCTGACGAAGCGCGGCATCCGCGAGAAGTACCCGGAGGAGGACGAGCGCCGCAAGCGGGTCGGCAAGTACTTCTTCCGGCCGGCCGGCGGGGAGTCCTATGCCGACGTCAACCTGCGGGTCCATTCGTTCATCGGCACCTTGGTGCGCGAGCACCCGCGGCAGCGCGTGCTCGTGATCACCCACCAGGTCGTCGTCCTCTCCTTCCGCAAGCTTCTGGAGCGCCTGGAAGAGGAGGACATCATCGCCCTCGACCGCCAGGACGAGGCGCGGCCGGCGTCGCTTCTGGTCTACGAGCTGGGCCAGCGGGACGGCCTCAAGGACGCCCTGGTCCGCAGGCACTGGAACCTCGTTCTTCACGGACGCGAGGCGGCGCCCGCCCGCGCTCTCACGGGAGGGCCCGATGGGCGATGAACTGGTGCTTTACGTCGGCGAGAAGAACATCTCCTCCTGGTCCATGCGCGCCTTCGTGGCCCTGGCCGCGAAAAACCTCCCGTTCGAGGAGCGCGAAATCCCGCTGCGCGGGGACCAGGACCGCGCGCGGAGGCGGCGCGTCTCCCCGACCGGCAGGGTGCCGGTCCTGCACCACCGTGGGCGCGTCATCCCCGACTCTCTGGCCATCATCGAGTACCTGGAGGAGACGTACCCGCCCCCCGCGCACCCTGCGCTCTGGCCGCAGGATCCCGGGGAGCGCGCCCACGCGCGCTGGCTCGCGGCGGCGATGCACTCGGGCTTCACCAAGCTGCGCGAGTCGATGTCGTTCAACCTCTGCTTCCTGCCGCAGCCGCCCCGGCCGACACCCGAGGCCCTGCAGGAGGCCGCCGAGATGCTGTCGTACTTCCAGGACGCCCTCGACCGCCGGCAGGCGCCGGGGCCGTTCCTGTTCGGCCCCTTCACCGCCGCCGACGTCCTGTACGCCCCCGCCGTCGTCCGGCTGACCGCCTTCCGCGTG
>JACOUZ010000178.1 GCA_016177515.1 Acidobacteriota bacterium | reverse complement strand
GTCTAGCACAGCGCCCAGCCGGTCACAATTTGGTAACTCCGCGTGCAAATGGCGCGCCCCGGGATTACCTTCACGCTCGGAGAGATCGGCCTTGATCGTGCGCTGCCCGCACTGCAAGAACATCATCCGCCTGCGCGAGGTGGATGGACAGTCCCGCGTCATCAAGTACCTGTGCAGCAACTGCCAGGAGATCGTCCGGATCGACCTGGTGCAGGATGAGATCAAGTCCTCCTCCAGCCCCGATTCGTTCGAGAAGACCGAGCACCGCAAGAAGGTCCTGGTGGCGGACGACACCGTCACGGTGCGCAAGGTCGCGGCGCGCCTTCTGACCTCCGCCGGCTACCAGGTCCTCGAGGCCGAGGACGGCCGGCAGGCGCTCGAGCTGGTGCAGAACGAGCACCCCGATTTGATCGTCCTCGACCTGCTGATGCCGAAAATGACCGGGTTCGACGTCCTGCGGGAAATCAAGAAGATCGGCCGGGTCAAGGAGACGCCGATCCTGATCATGAGCGGCGTGTTCAAGAAGGACGTCCTCGACTTTCTCCAGGCCGCGGGTGTCGCCGGCTTCATCGACAAAGAGCAGATCAAGGACTCCCTGCTGTTTCGGGTCCAGCAGATTCTCGCCGCCTGACCCGCGCACCCGGCCCTGGCGTCCCTCCCTGCGCGCCCGGCGGATTTTCTGCTAGCATGTCACGGCAAAGGAGCCTCCGCTCATCCCCCTTTGCCGTTCCGATCGGATCGCAGGGAGACGCCATGTCCGGCTTCGTCGTGGTCGGCTCGCAGTGGGGTGACGAGGGCAAGGGGAAAATCGTCGATCTGCTGACCGAGCGCGCCGACATCGTGGCGCGATACGGCGGCGGGCCGAACGCGGGCCACACCATCTGCGTCGGCGACCGGCGCTTCGCCCTCCACCACATCCCCTCGGGGATCCTGAGGGAAAACGTCCTGTGCGTCATCGGCAACGGCGTCGTGATCGACCCCGGATCGCTCCTCAAGGAGATCGGCGATCTCAGGGGGGCGGGCGTGCGCGTGGAGGAGAATCTCCGCATCAGCGATCGCGCCCACCTCATCCTGCCCTATCACCGCGGCTGCGACATCGTGCGGGAGGAGGGGGTGAAAGACGGCAAGATCGGCACGACCCGGCTCGGCGTCGGGCCGACCTACGAAAGCAAGGCGGGGCGCTACGGCCTGCGCGTGGCCGACCTGGCCAACCGCGCCGGTCTGGAGGAGAAAGTGCGCGCCCTGGCGCGCCTGACGCGCAGCGCCAGCGGGGACCGTCTCCCCTCGGAGTGGGACCCGTCCCCGGGGGAAGTCGCCGCCACGTATCTTGAGTACGGCGCGCGCCTCACGCCGTTTCTGACCGACACCTCCCTTCTGCTCAATGAGCGTCTCGACCGGGGGTCGGTGGTCCTGTGCGAGGGGGCGCAGGGAACGATGCTCGACCTCGACCACGGCACGTATCCCTACGTCACGTCCTCCAGCTCGACGGCGGGAGGGGCCTGCACGGGCCTCGGCATCAGCCCGATCCGCCTGGAGGGTGTCATCGGAGTGCTGAAGGCGTATTCCACGCGGGTGGGTGAAGGGCCATTCCCGACCGAGCAGGACAACGACAGCGGCCGCCGCATCCGCGAGCGCGGCCGCGAGTTCGGCAGCACGACCGGCCGGCCGCGCCGCTGCGGCTGGTTCGACGCGCTGGTGGCGCGCTATTCGGTCATGATCAACCAGATCGAGTGTCTGGCCCTGACCCTCTTCGACGTCCTGGACGCGTTCGACGAAATCCCGATCTGCGTGGCCTACGAGCACCAGGGCCGGAGGCTCGACGTCCTGCCCGCCGATCCCGCCGTCCTGAAAGCCTGCCGTCCGGTGTGGGAGGTCCTGCCGGGATGGAAGGCCGACACATCCGTGGCGCGCCGCTTCGAGGACCTGCCCGAGGCGGCCCGCCATTACGTGCGGCGGCTCGAACAGACGGTGGGGTGCGAGGTCGGCATCATCTCGACGTCGCCCCAGCGCGACGGAACGATCATCCGGCCGCAGGGCCGGATTGCAAGATGGCTGCCGGTGCGCCGGGAGGAGCGCCTGGCCTGACCGGACGGTTTCCCGCCTGCGCAGGATTCAGACTTTTTCCAGGGCCTGCCGGAAGTCCTCCACCAGATCCTCCTCCGCTTCGATGCCGCAGCTCACACGCACGAGGTCGTCGGTGACGCCCAGCCGCTCGCGGTCTTCCCGCTTCATGCCTGCGTGCGATGTCTGCGCCGGCAGGACGATCAGGGTCTCGACCCCGCCCAGGCTCGGCGCGAAGAAGGGGATCCGGACCGATTGGATGAGCCGGCCGGCCGCCTCCGCCCCGCCCTTGAGCCGCAGGCTGAGCATCCCTCCGAATCCGGAAAGGAGCTTGCGCGCGTGGGGGTGATCGGCGTGATCCTCCAGGCCGGCGTAGTTCACTTCCTTCACCCTGGCGTGGCCGGCCAGGAAGCGGGCGAGG
Organism: Acidobacteriota bacterium; assembly: GCA_016177515.1. Lineage (GTDB taxonomy): Bacteria > Acidobacteriota > Polarisedimenticolia > Gp22-AA2 > Gp22-AA2 > Gp22-AA3. The sequence goes on along the minus strand of JACOUZ010000178.1, from coordinate 1,128 downwards.
GCGAGAGCGTTGGCGTTCTGGGCCCGGACGCGCAGCGCCAGGGTCTTGGTGCCGCGCGCCAGGAGAAAGGCGGCGTGCGGGTCGAGGGAGCCCCCGAAGAGGTTCAGGGTCCGCCGCACGGCGTCGATGCGCTCCCGGCTCCCCAGAACGCATCCTGCCACCAGGTCGGAATGGCCGTTGAGGTACTTGGTGGCGCTGTGGAAGGAGAGGTCGAACCCCCTGGCCAGGGGGCGGAAATTGACGGGGCTGGCGAAGGTGTTGTCGACGACGGAGATCAGGCGTTCCGTCCGGGCAAAAGCGGCCACCTCCTCGAGACGCGGCACGCGCATGAGCGGGTTGGTGATGGTCTCCACCAGGAACATCCGGGTGCCCGGGCGCAGCGCCGCCTTCCAGGTCTCCGGGCGCTGGTCGTCCACGAACGTGTGGCTCAGCCCCAGGTCTTCGGCGCGCCGGGTCAGAAAGTCGTGCGTCCCGCCGTAGAGGCAGCTCCCGGCCAGCAGGTGGTCTCCCTTCTTGAGAAAGGCAAGAAGGATCGCCGTCACCGCTGCCATGCCGGAGGACGTCGCCACGGCGTCCTCCGCCCCTTCCAGCGCCGCCAGCCGCCCGTGGAGGTCGCGTTGCGAGGGGGTGCTGCTGAGCCGGATGTAGCGGATGTCGTGATAGTCGGTCCCCGGCTCGAATGAGAAGACCGTGCCCTGGTAAATCGGAAAGACGACGGAGCCCTCCGGCCCCGGCCGGCGCTCCCCCGAGTGCACGGCGAGGGTCTCCATCCTGTAGCCCGATCTGTCCATGAAGCCTCCTTGCGGGTGGTTTTCCGGCCTTCCTCCGCTGACCGCGCCATGCTAGCCTTCCGTCCCCAAAATGGAAAGCGGCCAAGGACAGGCGCTCCGGCGGCGCCGGTCCGGCCACGAGTCCGATGCGTCGATGGAGTGAGGACAGGGTCATGAAACGCTTCGAGGATGCGCTGCTTCTGACCCGGCCGGGCGCCGAGCGCTTCGGCCGGAACGTGCTGCGGGTCATCCTCGGCCATATCTACGGAAAGGCGCGCCGGACCTACAGCGGCGCTTCGGTCGCCGATCTCGACCGGCTGTTCGCCGGGGCGCTGCCTGAAAAAGGCACGAGCCCCGG
>JACOUZ010000177.1 GCA_016177515.1 Acidobacteriota bacterium | reverse complement strand
GCCGACGAAGCCCTCGCTCTCCTCGATCCCGGTGCGCTGCACGAAGCCCGCCTCCGGGTTGAAGCCCGAGCCGATGTCGCGGTGCGAGAGGAACAGCTCCCAGGCGTTGCTGCTCCAGGTGGCGTAGGCGTGGCCCGCGCCCTGGCTCGCCTCGATCCCCGGAGTGCGGGTCTGGAGGATGGACCCTCCGAGCTTGAAGTTCTCCAGCACCGAGAGGTTCAGGTCGGCGCCATAGGTGCGGTTCGAGTGGACGCCGGCAGAGAGGTCGGCGGGATCGACGGGGTCGTCGGGGCCCGCCGGCTCCTTGCTGATCCCGAGGATCCCGAAATTGGAGCGCGCCAGAAAGTCGCGGCTGAGGCGCAGGACCGTGAAGTTGGTCCGGGGCCGGCCCTCCGCCTCGTCCGCGAAGACGCTCAGGAACCCCAGGTTCGTCCTCCCGATTCGCCCGGCGAGCTTCGCGCCGCCGACGATCGGGACCGGCAGGCTGGACGCCGACAGGCCGATCCGCCGGCTGAAGAAGGGGAGCAGCCCGGGCGGCGCCCCCGGCCCGGTGCGGTTGTAGCCGAACTCGAAGAAGCCGGTCGATTCCAGGAAGAACTCGCGCTTCTCGGGAAAGAAGAGCGGGAAGCGGGTGGTGTTGATCTGCTGGTCGTCCACCTCGGTCTCGGCGAAGTCGGTGTTCAGGGTCAGGACGGCGCCCAAGTTCGGCGTCACGTCGTAGCGCGCGTCCAGGCCCGGCTCCCCCTTGCGCTCGGTGCCGGTCCCGCCCAGGGTCGGCTGCCGGAGGGCGCCGCCCAGGGCGTACGGCTTGAGCGCCAGGCTCTTCCCCTGCCGGATGCCTTCCAGGCCGGCGAGGGTGCCCGCCCGCGACACCCGCAGGGGGTCTTCGTTGCGCGGCACGGGGCCCCAGAACACGTCCTCCGTGTTGCGCCTTATGTACCGCCAGGCCTGCAGGCCCCACGGGTCCGTCCTGCCGGGATCGAAGTGGAGGGTCTTGAAGGGAATCTGCATCTCCACGGTCCAGCCGCGCCCGCCGATTGTGCCCTGCGCCTCCCAGACGCCGTCCCAGTCCCACGACTGCACGCGTCCCTCGTCGTACAGCAGGGCGTCCGCGCGCGCCCCGTTCGGGTTGACCTCGAAGTAGAAGGCGTTGCGCCGGTCGTGGAAGGTATCGAGAAGGATCCCGAACAGGTCGTCATTGTTGAGCGCCCCGTCCTCCTTCATCTCCAGGGCGATGATCCGTCCGGGGTCCGAGTCCAGGAGGTCCGCGCCGACGTACAGGTTCTCGGCGTCGAACAGGACGCGCACCTCCGTCGCCTGGGTGGCGGGCGCCCCCTCCGCCGGCAGGCGCTGGGTGAAGGAGGTCAGCGGCCCGGCGGTCGCCCAGCACGGCTCGTCGAGCACGCCGTCGATCCGGATGGGCGCGTCGCACCGTGAGGCCCGGGCCACTTGCGCCCCGGGGGCGTCGCCGGCGCCCGCCTGGAGCGCGGCGCCTGTCGGCCAGGCACCCAAGGAGAGGAGGGCGATGACCGCCCCGCGGCTGAGCTTGTCGGGCATCTCAAGATGATACCCGGGGAGGCCTTCCCCGCATCCCCGAAGGCGCTCCCTCCCGGCCCGGATCCGCCACGATGACAAGGCCCGCGGCCATCAACCCCCGCGAGCGAGACACGCCAGAGCAGCCACCGGACCATGACCGGTCTCCTGGTCAGCGATCCACGTGACCCAAGGATACGCCCGGCGCCGGGGGATGTGTCCACGGCTCCCGCCCGCTCAGTGGATGGCGGCGAGCTCGAACAGGTAGTCGACGAACGAGCCGACGGCTGCGTCCCAGCCCGCCACCTTGGGATTCGACGACTCGATGACGAAGTACTCGTCGGGAGCGTGCGCGCCGCTCCCGTGGCCGAGACCGAAGTGGCCGGCGGGCAGCTTGAGCGGCTCGCCGGTGAAGACGAAGCCGGGGTACGAGCCGGCGTTGCGCGGCCACAGGATGGGGTCGAGCCCGGCGCGCCGGTACACCGAGAGCTGCGCACGGATAATGGGCGCGTCCGCCGCGGTGCCGGTCGGATCGTAACCGCCGCTCGGGTTGACCTCGATGTCGCCGAAGCCGCGCTTCTTGAGGTGCGCCTTGAGAGCCGCCACGGCGCCGTCGAACGTCATATCCGGCACGAGGCGGAGGTCCAGCTTGGCCACTGCGCGATGCGGGAGCACGGTCTTGCCGCCGGGTCCCGTGTAGCCGGCCACGAGCCCCTCGATGTTCACGGTCGGAGCGAAGAGGAAGCGCTCCAGCGTCGCGCGCCAGGGCAGATCGTGGGCCCAGCGCTCGGCGGACAGCAGGCGCTTGGCGGTGGACTCGTTGAGGCGGGCCGCCGCGGCGTCGAGCAGGGCGCGCTCTGCGTCCGAGGCCGGCCGCGCGGCGTCCGCGAAGCCGTCGATCGCCGGGTCGCCGTCGGGCGTGACCAGCGTGTTGAGCGCCTGGACGAGGTGGAACGCCGGGCTGTCGAGCCGCGCCCGGTTGCTCGAGTGCACGTCCTTGCCGGGACCGCGCCCCCACCTCTCTCCGCTCGCGACCAGCTCCAGCTCGACGACCCCCTTGGCGCCGAGCGACACGGTCACGGTGCCGTCCGGGTCCTGGGACGCCGACGGCATGAAGACGCCGCTGCAGCGCTTGAGCGCGGCGGCCACCTCCGGCCGCCGCACCACCTGCTGGAAGTGCGGCGAGCCGATCTCCTCCTCGCCCTCGGCGACGAGGACGAGGTTGACGGGCACCTTCTTCCCCGCCCCCCGGATGGCGTGCAGGGCCGCCAGGAACGCGGCCTCCGGACCCTTCTGATTCACGGCGCCGCGGCCCATCAGGACCTTGCCCAAACCGGGCCTGTCGGCGAGGGCCGCATCTCGCGCGCCAGGCGCATCATCAGCTCGCAGCCTTCGTTCATGCCGCGGTTCTCGGCGGCGATCGAAGGCTGCCGAATCCATTCCTGAAGCCGGCGCACCCCTTCGTCGTGGCGCCTGCCGATTTCGGCGCGGATGGCGCCTGTGGAGTCTTCGGAGAAGGCGGCCCGCTGGAAGGCGAGCGCGGCCGCCACGGCGGCGACCGCGAAGGCGAGGCGGCGCCGGGAGATCGTCGTCATGAGGCGCAGTCTACCTCAGTCCGGCGAGGCGAGGCTGAGGTGCTGGACGCTGTCCAGATGGCGCTTCCGGAGGATCACCCGACAATTCTGCTTGAAATTCGAGCGGAGCCCGCTCGAATTTCAAGCAACCGTCGGCGCTACTCGTGCCGCAGCGCCTCGATCGGGTCGAGGCGCGCCGCCTTGCGCGCCGGCCGGCCAGCCTCCGCTGCAATCTTGCCTTCAGGGCCTCCCCGGCACCGAGGCCGATCTCGATGTTCCCCCCCCCCCGACACTTTCGGCGTACATTCACAACCAATGGGGGCATGAAACCCGGTGGAGGTGTGCAATGAGATCATTCCTGAGGCACGTCTTCCTGGTTGCCGTATTCCTCCCCGCGGGGACCCTGTGCGGCGACCTGCCGATCTTCGGCGCCCCGGTCGTGGATCTTTCCACCCGCCGCGTCCTCGCCATGGACGACCGGCCCGAGGGCGTGGCCGCCGGAGACTTCGACGAGGACGGGGAGCCGGACATCGCCGCCGTCCACGGCTACCTCTCCAACGGGGTGGTGCTCTTCCGGGGGCTCGGATCCGGACGATTCGCCCCGGCGACCTCGCTCACGACGACCGATCGGCCCTTCGCGGTGATCGTCGGTGACTACAACGAGGACGAGCACCTGGATCTGGCGTTCACGGGAGGAGGCCCCGCGGCCCTTACCGTCCTCCTCGGCGACGGCGCCGGCGGATTCGGCATGCCTGCGGGGTTCGGCAGCACCAGGGTGTACGGCCCCGGCAGCAGCGCCCGCGCGATCGTCTCGGAGCGCCCGCGCAGCTCGGGCACGCACTCGAAGAGCACGTCGAGGCCGGAGGCGACGAGCGCCGTGGGT
>JACOUZ010000176.1 GCA_016177515.1 Acidobacteriota bacterium | reverse complement strand
CTCTCCGGAAGAGCGAGGAGCAGCTGCGCGCGTCGCAGAGGATGGAGGCGATCGGGCAGCTCGCCGGCGGCGTGGCGCACGACTTCAACAACCTGCAGACGGTGATCCAGGGCCACAGCGACCTGCTCTTGGCTCGCCTGACCGCCGACGATCCTGTCCGCAGGGAGATCGAGCAGATCCGCAGGGCGGCGGAGCGGGCCGCCGGCCTGACCCGCCAGCTCCTGGCGTTCAGTCGCAGGCAGGTCCTGCAGGCGATCGTGCTGGACGTGAATCACGTGGTGGCCGACATGGACGGGATGCTGCGCCGCCTCGTCGGCGAGGATATCGACCTGGTCACGCGCCTCGGTCCGGGGATCGTCCACGTCCAGGCCGACCCGGGACAGATCGAGCAGGTCATCATGAACCTGGTGGTCAATGCCCGGGACGCCATGCCGGGAGGAGGACGGCTGATCATCGAGACCGCCGAGGTGGTGCTCGACGAGTCCTTCTGCCGGGACCACCCGCCGACCCCGCCAGGAAGATACGTGATGCTGGCGCTGACCGACACCGGGGCGGGAATGGACGCGGAGACGCGCTCGCACATCTTCGAGCCGTTCTTCACCACGAAGGAGAAGGGGAAGGGGACCGGGCTGGGCCTGGCGACCGTGTACGGAATCGTGAAACAGAGCGGCGGGTACATCTGGCCGGAGAGCGAGCCGGGGAAGGGGGCGACCTTCCGCATCTACCTGCCGCCCGCGGACGGGCCCCTGGAGACGTCCGGGCCCGCGATCGGCGCGGCGGCGCGGCCGGGCGGCGGATCGGAGACCATCCTCCTGGTCGAGGACGAGCCGGTGGTGCGGGACCTGGCGCGGACGATCCTTGCAATGAACGGATACGTGGTGCTCGATGCCGGTGACATCGGGGAGGCCCGCCGCCTGTGCGACGGACACGCCGGCCCGATTCACCTGATGCTCACCGACGTCGTCATGCCCGAGATGAGCGGCCGCGTCCTGGCCGACTCTTTGGTCACGACGCGCCCCGAGATGCGGGTCCTCTACACGTCGGGCCACATGGATGATGCCATTGCACGGCACGGCATCCTGCTCGGATCGGTCCCCTTCCTGCAGAAACCGTTCACGCCGAAGGGGCTCGCCGCCAAGGTCCGCGAGGTGCTCGACGCGCGGCGGGGCTGACCGGCGCCCGGCCGGGAGAGGCCGGAATCCGGGTAAGATGGGCCATCCTGGAGACCCGGATGCCGGAGCTTCCGGAAATCGAGACGATCCGCCGCGGGCTGGGACCGCTGCTCGTCGGCCGCCGTGTCCTCGGCGTCCTGGTGCGCGACCGGCGGCTGCGCGAGCCGGTGGAGGCGCGCGGGCTTTTGCGCCTGCGGGGGGCCAGGGTCACCGGGATAAGGCGGCGCAGCAAGTACCTGCTTCTGGACACCGACTCCGGGCTGACTCTGCTCGTTCATCTCGGCATGACGGGCCAGCTCTGGGTGGCCGAGCGGGAGCGTGCCCGCCGCCCGCACGAGCACGTGGTGATCGCTCTCGACGACGGGCGGGATCTGCGCTTCGCCGACACCCGGCGCTTCGGGATGATGCACGTCGTCCGGAGCGACCGTCTCGATCGCCACCCCCGGCTGAAAGGGCTCGGTCCCGAGCCCCTGGACCGGTCGGTCACGGGGGAGTCCCTGTTTCGGGTGACCCGCGGCCGGAGGAGGCCGGCGAAGAGCTTCCTGATGGACACGCGCTCGATCGCGGGGGTGGGCAACATTTACGCCTGCGAGGCGCTGCACCGGGCGGGGATCAACCCGCAGCGGGCCGTGGGAAGGATCGGGCGGCCCGGCTGGGACCGGCTCGTGGCTTGCCTGCGGGAGGTGCTGACCGAGGCCATCTCGGCGGGAGGGACGACCCTGCGCGATTTCCTGAACGCCGAGGGGGAGGCCGGCTACTTCGCGATCTCTCTGCGCGTTTACGACCGTAGAGGGAAGCCGTGCGGCCGGTGCGGCGCGCCGATCCGCCGCATCGTCCAGGCCGGCCGGAGCACCTTCTACTGCCCGCGGTGCCAGCGCTGAGCCAGGGGCCCGGTCCGCGTCAGGCCGTCTTGCGTCCGGGCGCGCGGCCCCTGCGCTCGCCTTCGAGCGCCCGGCGCACGCGCTCGAACTCCTGGTGAAGGCTGGCCAGGCGGGGCGTGACCTCGGCGATCCGCCCGGCGCGCCCGCATTCCTCCAGGCCGCTGCACATGGCGGCCAGGTCGCGCGCGCCGAGCGTGCCGGAGCTCCCCTTGAGGCTGTGCGCCGCCTTGACCAGGGCCTGCGCGTCGGCGCGTTCCGCCGCCTCGCGCAGGGCCGCCAGGCGCACCGGCGCCTCCTGCAGGAACTTGTCGATGAGCGCGGCGAGGAAACCGCCGCCGGCGCCATCGGCCTCGCGCAACTGACCAAAGATTTCGGGATCGAGCGGACTGTCAGGCTTCACTTTCTTCCTCCCGGGGCGGCCCTTCGGCGCGGAAGCGGGTCTCCGATGATCCGGCGCCGGCGCCGCGGCGGACGGGGCTGACGGCGCGGCGGCCTTCGCGGCGGCCGGCGTGCGGGCCGCCCGCTTCGAACCGATCCAGCGCTTCAGCGTGGCCTTGAGCTCATCAATCTTCACGGGTTTGGAAAGGTAGTCGTCCATGCCGGCGGCCAGACACTTCTCGCGGTCGCCGCGCATGGCGTTCGCGGTGGCGGCGACGATCGGGATGCGCCGGCCCGAGGCCCGCTCGGCCTCGCGGATGGCCCGGGTGGCCTCATAGCCGTCCATGTGCGGCATCTGGCAATCCATCAGGATCATGTCGAAGGGGAGGGTGCGGAAAGCCTCCAGCGCCTCGGAGCCGTCCCCCGCCACCTCGGCGTGGTACCCGAGCCGGCGCAGGATCTGCACCGCGACCATCTGGTTCGTCTCATTGTCGTCCGCCACCAGGATGCGTCGCAGCCCCTGGGCCTTGGCCTCCTTGAGGCTGTGGCGGGTGACCAGCGGGCGCTGCGGCGCGGGGCCCGCCGGGACAGTCGCCGCCTCGCCTTCCGCGGCGGCTCCGGCCTGGACGGCCGGGGCGGCCGCCCCCTCGCCCGCCATGACCGTGGCGATGCAGTCGTAGAGCTGCGACTGGCGCGCCGGCTTGGTGAGGTAGCCGGCGAAGCCGGCGCGGTGCGATTCGGCCGCGTGGCCGCGAATGCCGATGCTGGTCAGCATGATCAGGCGGATGGCCGCCAGCCGGCTGTCGGACTTCAAGGCGCGGGCCAGTTGCAGCCCGTCCATGTCCGGCATCTGCATGTCGACGATCGCCAGGTCGTGAAGCCGCCCGCGGGCGGAGGCGGCGTGGAGAATCTCGATTGCCTCCCGGCCGCCCGGGGCCTCGTCGGGCTCCATCCCCCACGACCGGGCCTGCTGCATCAGGATCCGGCGGTTTGTCTTGTTGTCGTCCACGACGAGGACCTTGAGGCCGCGAAGGCTTTGGCGCGGCGGAGGCAGGGGGGCGGCGCCGGCGGCCTGCTTCTCGAGCCGCAGCGTGAACCAGAACATGCTCCCCTTGCCCGGCTCGCTCTCGACCCCGATGCGGCCGCCCATCAACTCGG
>JACOUZ010000001.1 GCA_016177515.1 Acidobacteriota bacterium | reverse complement strand
CGGGCGAACATCGATACCGGCATCGGCTACGCGGTGGGGATCGAGTTCGTGAAGATGGCCGAGGCGGATCGCGACCGCCTGGTCGAGCTGTTCCCGCGCGATCCAAGCGTCGTGTGGGGGGGCGATCCGGACGGCCGCCCTCCGCGGGAGCGGCCGCCCGGCGGGCCGGGCAACAACTAGAATCCCGGCCGGGCACTCGGAACAGGTTTCCCGCCGAGGCTTCGGCCCGCCCGAATCGTCCCGCCGCCGGGCGTTTCCCTTCAGCGGCGCGCGAAGAGGCTCTCCGCCGTCCCTTCCAGAATCGCCTGCCGCGTCTCCTGCGCCAGGGAGAGGGCGCGAAACTCTTCCAGGTTCCGGCGCGGGCTTATGACCCCGGGGCTCGGCCAGTCGGTCCCGAACAGCGTCTTGCGGGCGATCTCCGCGAGCCGCGGGAAGTAGCGCAGCAGGTGGCGCGGCGGGATGCCGGAAACGTCCATGTGCACGTTGGCATGGCGCCGCAGCAGAAAGAAGCAGGTCTCCATCCACAGCGGCCGGCCGCCGTGCGCCATGATGATCCGGAGCCCGGGAAAATCGACCGCGACATCGTCCAGGGCCATCGGGTCGCCGTACTTGTTGCGCGCCTCGGGGAAGACCGAGGTGCCGGTGTGGACCATCACCGGGATGCCCAGCGCCTGCGCGCGGCCGTAGAGCGCGGCTAGCTGCGGCAAGCTGCCGCCGTCGCGGTAGGCGTTCAGGAAGAAGTGCTGGTGCGGGGGGTGCAGCTTCAGGACGCGGATGCCGTGTCGTTCCACGATGCGCTCGAGCGACGCGGCCGGGTCGGGATCGAGGCGCGGGTGCACGCCGCCGACCGCCACCAGGCGGTCCTCGTGGCCACGGCAGAACCCCCCGACGAAGTCGTTGACCTCGTCGGTGAAGCCCATGACGTCGGGGCTGACGTAGTTGACCAGGACGGCGCGGTCGATCCCCTGCTCGTCGAGGAACTTCAGGAACGCCGCCGGGTCGTCGAACAGGCGGTGGATCCGATCGAGATCCCGGCGCCCGGCCGTCATCCGCTCGAGGGCAGAAGGCCTGAACTGCCGCCAGGGCTGGACGTGGATGTGGGCGTCGGTCACCATCAGCGCCCCTTGAAGCGCGGCCGCCGTCCCTGGAGGAAGGCGGCCATCCCCTCGCGCTTGTCGGCCGACTCGAACAGGATCGCCTGGGCGAGGCGCTCGGCGGCGTGGCCCGCCTCCGGACCGTAAAGCGCGGCCTGCAGGGCCAGCTTCGCGGCCCGGACCGCGAGCGGCCCCTTGCGGGCGATGAGCGCGGCGGTGGCGCGCGCCTCCTCGAGGAGGCGGTCGCCGGGGACGACGCGGTTCACCAGGCCGATGCGCAGGGCCTCCTCGGCGTCGATGATTCGTCCGGTCAGGATCAGCTCCTGCGCCCGCCCGGCGCCGATCAGGCGCGGCAGCCTATAGGCCGCCCCGGCGGCCGGGATGATCCCCAGCCCGACCTCCGGCTGCCCGAAGCGGGCCGACTCGGAGGCGATGCGCAGGTCGCAGGCGAGCGCCAGCTCGCAGCCGCCGCCGAGCGCATAGCCGTTCACCGCGGCGATGGTCGGCAGGGGAAAGCGCTCGATCTCGAGAAAGAGGCTCGAATTGATGCCGCGCAGGGCGTCGGCGGCGCGCCTGTCCCGCAGCTCGCGGATGTCCGCCCCCGAGGCGAAGGCGGCCGTCCCCGCGCCGGTGAGGATCAAGGCCCTGGTCGCGGAAGCGCGCGCCGCGACGTCCAAGGCGGCGCGCAGTTCGTTCACCACTTCGAGGTTGATGGTGTTGCGAGCCCCGGGACGGCACAGCGTGACGAGGGAGATGCCGTCCCGCGATTCCAGGCGGATGCTCCGGAAGCGCGGCGCGGAGGCGGGGCCATCTCCGCCGCGCGCCTCCCGGGCCGGCCTGCGTGCGCGGGCGCGGCTCACGGCTTCAGGATGACCTTGCCGAACAGGGAGCGCTCGGCCATGGCGCGGTGCCCGTCGGCGACGCGCTCGAGGGGGATGACCCGATCGATCACCGGCCTGAGACGGCGCTCGCCGACCAGCCTGGCGACGCGGGTGAGCTCGGCGCGGCTGCCCATGGTCGAGCCGAGGATCGACAGTCCCTTGGAGAAGACGAAGCGGATGTCGGTCGCCCCCTGGTATCCCGAGGTGGCGCCGCAGGTCACCATGCGGCCCCCCCTGGCGAGCGCCTTCAGGCTCCTGTCCCAGGTCTCCTGGCCGACGCTCTCGATCACGACGTCCACGCCCCGCCTGCCGGTGAGCCGGCGGACCTCCTCCAGGAAGTCGCTGTTGCGGTAGTTGATGACCGCGTCGGCCCCGAGGTCGCGCAGGCGAGCCGCCTTGTCGTCGGAGCCGACGGTGGCGAGGACGCGCGCCCCGTGCAGGCGGGCGATCTGGACGGCGGCGGTGCCGACGCCGCTCCCGCCGGCGTGCACCAGGACGTCCTCGCCCACCCGCACCCGCGCCCGGCCGACCAGCATGTGCCAGGCGGTGAGGAACACCAGCGCGAAGGCCGCGCCCTCCT
>JACOUZ010000164.1 GCA_016177515.1 Acidobacteriota bacterium | reverse complement strand
TCGCCCGGGCCCACCACGAGGAAGTACGACGACAGGGTCATCGCCTCCCAGAACAGCAGAAAGGTGAACACGCTGTGCGCCGTGACCAGAAGGCTCATGGCCATAAGGAACAGCGGGAACATCACGCCCGCCAGTCGCCGGCCGGGAGCGCCTGCTCCCCGGGCGCCGGATTCGGGCGCGCCCGGCCCGTCTCCGCGGCGGGGATGGTGATCCGGGGCGTAGCCGATGCCGTACAGGGCGGCCGGCGCCGCCACCAGGCCGATTAGGAAGAGAAACGCGGCGCCCAGCGCATCGACGCGGAACGCGAGCGCCGGCGCCGGGAGCGCCGACGGCAGCTCCAGGCCGAAAGTGCCGCCCGAGACGAGCGTCGCCGCGGCGGCGAGGGAGCCCGCCAGCGCCCCGGCGGCGGCCAGGATCGCCGCCGCCCGCCGGCTGTTCCCGTCCCCGGGAAAGAGCGCCGCCACGGCAGCGCCCGCGTAGGAGGCGATCATCAGCAGGACCGATCCGATGACCACGAAGGTGGCGCTCATCGGCGTCTGGCCGGCAGGCGGTCGAGGGCCTCGAGGATGCCGCGCAGGATGTCGGCCGGCTCGGGCGGGCAGCCGGGCACGAAGCGATCGACCGGGACGACCCGGTCCACACCGCCGACGACGGCATAGCTCCCCGCGAACACGCCACAGGTCCGGGCGCAGTCGCCCACGGCGACGACCAGCTTCGGATCGGGGGTCGCCTCCCAGGTCTTGCGCAGGGGCAGCTCCATGTTGCGGGTCACGGGCCCGGTCACCAGGAGCATGTCGGCGTGCCGTGGCGAGGCCACGAAGCGGATGCCGAACCGCTCACAGTCGTAGACGGGGCTGTTCAGCGCCGTGATTTCCAGCTCGCAGCCGTTGCACGAGCCGGCGTCCACCTCGCGGATCGAAAGCGACCGCCCGAGCAGGCGCCGCGTGCGCTCCTCGATGGCGCGGGCCACGACGGACGCCCCGCCGTCGCCGGGGACGAGATTCTCGGTGACGATGCCGGTGCGCCAGATCTTAGAGAACAGCAGGGCCATGTGCCTCCCGCGATCGAGGGGGCGGATTATGCCACGCCGTAAAGCATCAGGTAGATGACGACGCCGGTCACCGACACGTACAGCCAGATCGGCAAGGTCCAGCGCGCCACCCGGACGTGCCGGTCAAAATGCCCGCGCAGGGCCCGGCCCGCGGTGACGAGGGCGAGGGGCACGACGGCCGCCGCCAGGACCGTGTGCGTCGTCAGGATCGTGAAGTACACGGGCCGGGTCCAGCCGCTGCCGCGGTAGGGCACCGAGCCGGCGTGGTAGTGGTACGTCAGGTACGAGACCAGGAAGAGCGCGGAGATCAGAAGCGCCAGGAGCATGCAGGCCCTGTGCGCCGCGATGCGCCCGCCCCGGATGAATACGTAGCCGGCGATCAGGACGACGGCGCAGGAGCCGTTGAGGAGGGCGTTGAGCCCCGGCAGATCGGAGACGCTCACGCGGCGGGCCCCGCCCCCCCTCTTCCGGGATCATACGGGCCACGGCGCACACCGCGCCCGCTGTGTTCCCGCACCGGCCTCCGGAACCGAACACGCGCATGGGTGATCATCGGGGGCGCAATCATAGCAAAACGGCACCCGTCCCGCGGAACTCCGGGGCGTCGCGGCGGCCCGGTCTGGTCCACGACGCACCTCCGGAGCCCACCCGGGCGCGGCGATGACAGGGCCACCCCCCAGGTTGCGGAGAGAGGCATTCCCGGAGGCAGGTGGCGGGCCGCAGCGCGGTGCGGCGATTTTGAGCCGCGCCATGCGGGCGAGTGGGCTGCCCAAGATCCCGCGCGAGCGAACATGAGCCGCACCGCGCAGCGGCCCGCCACCCGATGCCGGGGATGTCTCGCGCCGCGAAACGCTTGACTTGCCCCGCTTCAGTCGCGTATAAACCGGCGGTCGCAGCGGGATCGAGGGCCCGCCGGCGTTCCCCCGCGCGCGGCCCCGGCATCCGAGACAATCAGACGCAGGAGAGGCGGACTCCATGCACTGGCTGCCCGAAGGGGTTTCGACCTACAGCGGACGGATCGACCTGATGTTCTATGTGATCCTGGCGGTCACGGGGGTCGCGTTCGTTCTCACGGAGGCGTTGCTCTTCTACTTTTCGTGGCGCTACCGCAGCCGCGACGGCGTGCGCGCCCGGTACACGCACGGCAACTCGCGGCTCGAGGTGATCTGGACCGTCGTGCCGGCGGTGATGCTGGTGTTCCTGGGCCTGGCGAGCCGCAAGGTGTGGGGCGAGATCAAGGGCCGCATCCCACCGACGGACCAGGAGATCGTGGTGCTCGCCTCCCAGTTCGACTGGGAGGTGCGCTACAAGGGGGCCGACGGGCAGTTCGAGACGGCCGACGACGTGGTCGTCCACAACGAGATGCACATGCCGGTCAACGCGCCGGTGAAGATCCGGCTGCGCTCCAAGGACGTCATTCACAGCTTCTTCGTGCCGGCCTTCCGCCTGAAGCAGGACGCGGTGCCGGGGCTGACGATCGACGTCTGGGTGCAGCCGACCAAAACCGGCGACTACGAGATCGCCTGCGCGGAGCTGTGCGGTTTCGGCCACGGCACCATGCGCGGCCTGCTGACGGTCATGGAGCCCGGGGCGTTCCGGAAGTGGCTCGAGGAGCAGGAGGCGAGCGTCGTTCCAGCGGCAGCCCCGGCAGCCAGAGGCCGATCGGAGGTCCCATCCAG
>JACOUZ010000163.1 GCA_016177515.1 Acidobacteriota bacterium | reverse complement strand
CGCAACGCTCGGGAGGTCCGTTGGCCCGCCCTGGGGGAGGGACCAGAAGGACGCGGCCCTCGCCGCCATGATCGCTTTGCAGGGGCACCTGAAGTGAACGCCTGCTCAGGGACACCGACCGACATCCGCATGCGCCCGACGGCGCAGCCAGCCCCAAGAGCGGGAGAGGGGCGGCGAGGCGGAATGCTGCGGGCCTCGGCCGCCTGCCCGCCGAGGAATGCGGCGCGTCGACGCGGCCGAGGATATCGGGGTCACGGCGGATGGCCTCTGGTGCAGCTTCACGGCCGCCTATTTTCCGAATCTGCCCGCGGATCGTGCGCCGTCGGTCTCTGGAAGCGATTGCGCCGGGGTCATCCGGCCGCCCTCGGTCTGCTCGTCGTCAACCTCGCGGGAGATCTCCTGAACGCCTTTCTCGGTGCGGAGCCTCGCGCCCTTGTGGGCGTCCCGATAGCCGGTGCGCTCATCGCGTGTCTGACGGCCGGACGCGTGCGTCTTTTCTTTTCACGCGCGCAACGAGGCGATCCACGTTGAAGCGTTCCTTTCTGTCGTCGGTGCCGCAGGCGCTGGCCTTCGTCAAGAAGCACGGAGTCGTGCTCATGGCGGCTCGGGGCCCCGTGCCGAGCCTGGCCCAGGAAATCGCCGGCGGCCCCTTCCGGGGCAGCTGGTGGGCACACCCTCGGTCGCATCACATGTACCGGATCTTCGAAGGGGTGTGCGACTCGGACCAGGTGCTGGCATGCCGGCTCGTCGAGGGCAAGGTGACGTTCGTGCACCGGCGCCTGTGGCCGGCTCTGGTGCGTCTGGCGGCGATGTTTCCCAGGCGTGGCCTCGCCGCCATCCGGGAGGAGCACACGGCAAAGGGGAGGCACCGCGTCCGGATCACCCCCTTCCCGCGCTGGGTGCCGAGACCTGTGCTTGACCGTGCCAGGTGGATGAGCCGGGCCGACGCCGTGAAAGAATGGGGTGCGGAATTGCTCTCGAGAATCTCTGGGCGCGCGCAGGCAGGGCGGGGGATGGAGGCATGAAGAAGGCTTCGGTCGCGTTTCTGCTCCTGGTTGCCGCTGCGATCGCGCAGGTCGCGCATTACTATGCGAAGCTGCCGGATCCCATGGCGTCCCACTTCGGATTCGATGGCTTTCCCGACGGCTGGTCGTCGCGCGTCACCTTCTTCGCGATCTACCTGGGAGCCCTCCTGCCGACGGCGGGTGCCCTGTTCGCCCTGGCGGGCCTCCTGACGCGGCTACCCGACCGCGCGATCAACCTGCCCAACAAGGGCTACTGGCTGTCGGCCGAGCGGCGAGGCGAGACGCTGGGCTACGTCCGGGGCGCGATAGGGTGGTGCTCGACAGGGGTTTTCCTGTTCATGCTCCTGGGGACCCAGCTCGTGATCCGGGCGAATCTCGCAGAAGGGGGCCGGTTGGAGAGCGGGAAACTCTGGTGGCTTCTGGGCCTGTTCGCCTGCTGGGTGGCCCTGACGCCGGTCCGCATCTACCTGCGCATGTCCAGGGTTCCCCGCTCTCAGTCGAGCTAGCAAATCTTCCTGTCGATCCGATCACCGATTATACTGGGCGGCAACATGGGCGAACATCCACCAGGGAGGATCGCGATGCCCAAGTTTCTGATCGAGCGGGAGATACCCGGAGCCGGGAAGCTGACGCCCCAGGAGCTGCGTGCCCGTCCGCAGGCACGCGCAACAGGGAGGGTTCCCGGCGAACCGTGTGTCGCGCATCGGCACGGTGATCGATCCCACGACCGCGGAGTGATCCGCCGGCGCGGATCTGCCGGCGCGGCGGCCGCGCCCTCCTGCGGGAGGCCGAGAAACGGGCGCGCGGGCGCGGCTATTCCACCATGCGCATCCGCTCGAACACGAAGAGGGCCAAGGCGAAGCCGTTCTACGAGCGCATGGGCTTCCAGGTCATCAAGTCACAGTGGGTATTCCAGAGGACTCTATGAAGCCAAGAATCAATGTCGCGACGGGAACACCGTGGGAGCCGCTGGTCGGCTATTCGCGGGCCGTCCGGGTCGGATCTCACGTTTACGTTTCGGGGACCACGGCCACCGACCCGGAGGGGCGCATCGTCGGGGCGGGGGATCCGCACGCCCAGGCGGTGCGGGCGCTGAAAAACGTCGAGGCGGCCCTGCGCCGGGCCGGGGCCCGCCTGGAGGACGTGGCGCGCACCCGGATCTACGTCATCGACATCGACGACTGGCAGGCGATCGGCCGGGCGCACCGCGAATTCTTCGGCGCGGTGCGGCCCGCCACCAGCATGGTCCAGGTGAGCCGGCTCATCTCCCCCGAGATGCTCGTGGAGATCGAGGCCGAAGCTATCGTTCGCGAGCGATGACACGGGCAGAGGGGGTTCTCGCGGCCTCCGCTCGCATCGCCGGGGCGGTTGGGCTGGCCGGGGCGGTCGGGCTGGCCGGGACCGCGGCGCCCGCCGCAGGCCCCTGGGCGCCGGGCGGGCCCGCCGTCCGGCCCGTAGCCCGCGGAGATGCGGCGGACCTTCGAAGCCCGGCGTGGCGCACTCTGGAGCCCGGCCTCGATCTGGGGGAGTTCGCCTCTCCCCGGCCGTCCCGGCGCGGCGATTCGTTCGTGCGGGTGCTGCGAGCCGATCCGCGGGGCTTCGAGCTGCGCCTGATGAACGCCTCGGCCCCGGGGCAGGGGCGGGCGCTGACGGCGCGCGAGTGGTGCACCCGCAGCGGACTCGCGGCGGCGATCAACGCCAGCATGTATCAGGCCGACCACCGCACCAGCGTCTCTCTCATGCAGACTTCGACCCACATCAACAACCGGAGGATGTCCAAGGACCGCGCGATACTGGCCTTCGAGGCCCGCGACGAAAGTGCGGTCCCCGTGATGATCATCGACCGAGAGTGCGACGACTTCGAGGCGCTGCGCGGCCGTTACGGCACCCTGGTGCAGAGCATCCGGATGCTCTCCTGCAAGGGGGAGAACGTCTGGAGCCAGCAGCCGCGCCGCTGGAGCGCTGCGGCGATCGGCACGGACGGCCAGGGCAGGGTGCTGTTCGTCCACGTGCGCTCGCCGTACAGCGTGCACGACCTGATCGGCATCCTGAAGGATCTGCCGCTGGGGCTGTCCCGTCTGATGTATGCGGAGGGCGGGCCGGAGGCGCAGCTTTACGTCCGGAGTGGCGGCGAGGAGCACGAGTGGGTCGGCGGACACGAGTCGGGGGTGGAGGAAGAAGACGAAAACCGGGTCGCCTGGCCGGTGCCGAACGTCGTCGGGATTGCCCGCCGCGAAGGCGGCGGTCGCCCTGCCCGCGATCACCGGTCCGGCGGCGCGGACCTTCCCGGCGCCCGGAGACGCCGCTGACCGTGTGCTAAGATACCGCGAGCGCCGCGCGTCGCCTGCCGCCTTCCTTCCGCGCCGCGCAGGAGACCCCCGATGTCGGACCTGCTGAAGCTCGCGGCCGCCCTGATCGTCGTGGTCCTGGGCACGCGCCTCTCCGCCTGGGGCGAAGAAACGCCGAAGGGCGGCTCGAAGGTCTTCCCCTATCCCACACACGTCACCCGGCTCGAGAACGGCCTCAAGGTGGAGGCCGTGCCGTTCGACAGTCCGGGCCTGATCGCCTACTGGACAGTGGTGCGCGCCGGCTCGCGCAACGAGATCGAGCCCGGCAAGTCCGGGTTCGCCCATTTCTTCGAGCACATGATGTTCCGCGGCACCGACACGTATCCGCGGGACCGCTACAACGCGGTTCTCAAGGAACTCGGCGCGGACCACAACGCCTTCACCACCGACGACTACACGGCCTACCACATCCTCGCCCCCGCCACGGCGCTCGAGACGATCATGGCGCTCGAATCCGACCGGTTCATGAACCTGGAATACTCGGAGGAGGATTTCAAGAAGGAAGCGGGTGCGGTTCTCGGCGAGTACAACAAAAACGCCTCGAACCCGTTCCAGACGCTGAACGAGAAGCTGCGCGACGCCGCCTTCACGACGCACACCTACAAGCACTCGACGATCGGCTTCCTTAAGGACGTCCGCGACATGCCGAACCAGTTCGTGTACAGCCGCCAGTTCTTCGACCGGTTTTACCGGCCGGAGAACTGCACCCTGCTGGTCGTCGGCGACGTCGACCCGAAAAAGCTGGCCGCGCTGGCGCGCAGGCATTACGGCGCGTGGAAGCGCGGCGGATATCGGGTCGAGATCCCGGCCGAACCGCCGCAGCAGCGGGAGAAACGGGTGGAGGTGGCGTGGCCCAACCCGACGCAGCCGTACCTCTACGTCGGCTACCACGGCCCGGCGTTTTCGGATCGGCAGACCGACCTGCCGGCGCTCGACCTGGTGTCGCAGGTCCTGTTCTCCGAGTCGGCCGCCCTGTACCAGAAGCTCGTGGTGGACGAGCAGGAGGTCGACCTGCTGGCCGGGGGCGCGGCGGACCACGTCGACCCGCACATGTTCGAAATCGCCGCCCGCGTGAAGAAGC
Source organism: Acidobacteriota bacterium (assembly GCA_016177515.1). GTDB lineage: Bacteria > Acidobacteriota > Polarisedimenticolia > Gp22-AA2 > Gp22-AA2 > Gp22-AA3. The sequence continues at coordinate 406 of JACOUZ010000163.1, read as the reverse complement.
AGGAGCGCCTGGCCTACGTCGAGGCGGTGATCACCGCGGCCCTCGAGGATCTGCAGGCGACCCCGATCGCGGCCGATCGCCTCGAGAAGGTCAAGTCGCACATGAAATACTCTTACGCCATGGGCCTGGACACCGCCGGGTCCGTGGCGCGCAGCCTGGCCCACTACATCGCCGTGGCAAATGACACGCAGGCGGTGAACCGCGTGTACGCGTCCTACGATCGGATCACGCCCGAGGAGGTGCGCGCAGCGGCGCGCAAGTACTTCGTCCGCTCGCAGCGGACGGTCGTGACGCTCGCCCACAATCCGGTCGCGGCCGGAGCGGGCCGGTGAGCCGCGCGCCGCATGCCGCCCGGGCGCTGCCGGTCTGCGCGACGGCGCTCGCCTGTCTGATGGCGATGGCGCCG
>JACOUZ010000007.1 GCA_016177515.1 Acidobacteriota bacterium | reverse complement strand
GTCCTGGGCGAAGGCGGCTTCATCATGCCGCCGCAGGAGTACTACCCGATCCTGATCAACATCTGCCGCAAGCACAACATCCTGGTGATCGCCGACGAGGTGCAGACCGGCTTCGGGCGGAGCGGCAGGATGTTCGCCTGCGAGCACTGGGGGATCGAGCCGGACATCATCGTGACCTCGAAGTCGATCGCCTCGGGGCTCCCCCTGGCCGCGATCACCGGCCGCGCCGAGATCATGGACGCGCCCCAGGAGGGCAGCCTGGGCGGCACCTTCGGCGGCAACCCGGTCGCCTGCGCCGCCGCCCTGGCCTCGATCGAGATCATCGAGAAACAGGGCCTGGCCGAGAGAGCGGGGAAGATCGGCGAGAAGGTGCGCGATCGCTTCGAAGGACTGTGGAAGAAGTGCCCGTACGTCGGGAACACGCGCGGCGCCGGCGCCATGCGCGCCATCGAGTTCGTCAAGGACCGCACCACCAAGGAGCCGGCGAAGGAGCTGGTCACGAAGATTACACGCCTGTGCTACGAGCGCGGCGTGATCGTGATCAGCGCCGGGACCTACGGCAACGTCATCCGGACGCTGATGCCCCTGGTGATCAGCGACGACCAGCTGGAGGAGGGGCTCGACGTCCTGGAGGGGGCGATCCTCGAGGCGTCCCAGGCGCTGCAGCCGGCCCCCGTCGAGAGCAAGGCGGCGCCGATCGCCCCGCGTCCGGGCGGCGAGGGGATCACCGGGATCGTCTGAGGGAGGTGAGCGATGCTCCTGGATGGGAAGAAGGGCCTGATCGTCGGAGTCGCCAACAAGCGCAGCATCGCCTGGAGCATCGCCGAGGCGCTGCACCGCGAGGGGGCCCGCCTGGCGTTCAACTACCAGGGGGAGAGGCTCGCGGAGAACGTGCGCTCGCTGGCGGGGGAGCTCCCGGGCTCCCTCGTTCTCCCGTGCGACGTGACCAGAGACGACGAGATCGACTCCCTGTTCGCAAGGGTCAAGGAAGAGTTCGGGCGGCTCGACATCCTGGTGCACTGCGTCGCCTTCGCGCGCAAGGAGGACCTGGATCGCGAGTTCCTCGCCACCTCGCGCGACGGCTTCAAGACGGCCCTGGACATCAGCGCCTACTCCCTCACCGCCCTGGCGCAGCGGGCCGCGCCGCTGATGGAGGGAGGGGGGAGCATCGTGGCCCTGACCTACCTCGGGTCGGACAAGGTGGTCCCGGGGTACAACGTCATGGGGGTGGCCAAGGCGGCCCTGGAGTCGAGCATCCGCTACCTGGCGCAGGACCTCGGCAAGCGCAACATCCGCGTCAACGGCATTTCGTCCGGGCCGATCAGCACGCTGGCGGCGCGCGGCGTCCCGGGCTTCACCAAGATGCTGCAGATCGTGCGCGAACGGGCGCCCCTGGCGCGCAACACCGAGCCGGCCGAGGTCGGGGACGCGGCGCTGTTCCTGTGCTCCCCGCTCTCGCGCGGCATCACCGGCGAAGTCATCTACGTCGACAACGGCTACCACATCATGGGGATGTAGCTGGACGCCTCCGCCCCCGCCGTCGGCTGTGAACGGCTCGCCAAGACCTATCGCTCCGCCCTGGCCCGCGGCGGCATCATGGCGCTGCGCGGCCTGGATCTGGTCGTGCCGCGCGGCCAGACGTTCGGGCTTCTGGGCCCGAACGGCGCGGGGAAGACCACGCTGGTCAAGCTCCTTCTGGGCATCGCCTTCCCGACCTCTGGGAAGGCGACCGTCCTGGGGCGCCCGTCGGGGCACGTCCCCACCCGCCGGCGGATCGGCTACCTGCCCGAGAACCACCGCTACCCGCCCCACCTGACTGGTGAGCAGGTGCTGCACCATTTCGGGCGCCTCTCCGGGCTCGGCCGTCCCGAGAGGACGCGCCGCGTCGAGGCCCTCCTGAAGCGGGTGCGCATGGAGGAGTGGCGCGCCGTCCGCGTCCACAAGTACTCGAAGGGGATGATGCAGAGGCTGGGGATGGCGCAGGCGATCCTCAACGACCCCGATCTCCTGATCCTGGACGAGCCGACCGACGGGGTCGATCCGATCGGCCGGCGGGAGATCCGCGACCTGCTTCTGGAGCAGAAACAGCGGGGTGCGACGATCTTCCTGAACTCGCACCTGTTGTCCGAGGTCGAGCGCCTGTGCGACCGGGTGGCGATCCTCAGGGAGGGGGCGCTCCTGCGGGAGGGGAGCGTGTCCGATTTGACGCGGCCCCAGGCTGCCTGGCGGGTCGAGGTGCGTCCCGCGGCCGCCGAGGCCCTGCAGGCGGCCTGCCGCCGCGTTCCGGGGGCGGGTGTCGTGCAGGGGGGGGTGGAGATGTCGGGGGACGCGGGGGCGCTCAATGTCCTCATCGACGCGCTGCGCGGCCAGGGAGTCGAGATTCTCTCCGTCGTGCCGCGCCGGGACAGCCTGGAGGACGTGTTCGTGAAGGTCCTGAACGAAGGGGAGGCGGCGTGAGCACGGCGGCCGCGCGAGGGACGGCGTGAGGATCGCCGCCATCCTCATCGACACGGGACGCGAGCTCCTGTTCCGCAAGACCATCGTCGTCTACTTCGGGGTCGTCACGCTGGTCCTGCTGTTCTTCGCCTTGGCTTTGCGCACCGACGTCGCCGACGGCGTCATCTCAACGCTGTCGGTGGCGGGCCTCGAGGCCAGCGGCTCGCGGGGGGCTTTCCGCCTGGGGGGGGCGCCCGCGGGCGCCGGGCTGGGCGGGCTGACGGCGGAAGACTTCGTGCGCTACGTGCAGCTGGGCGCCGCCTTCACGCTCTACCCGCTGGCAATCCTGATGTCGATTTTCGCGACCGCCAGCCTGGTGCCGCGCATGCTCGAGAAGGGGACGATCGACCTGCTCCTGTCGAAGCCGATCGGCAGGCCCGCCCTGTTCGCCTCGCGCTACCTGGGAGGTCTTCTGGTCGCGACCCTGAACCTGCTCTACCTGACGTGCGGGCTCGGCTCGATCCTGGCGCTCAAGACGGGAGTGTGGAACGGCGGGTTCGTCTGGTCGGGCCTGGTGATGTCTCTCTACTTCGCCTGCCTGCTCGCCTTCGTGGTCCTCGTGGGCGTGTGGCTGCGCTCGACGACGGTCTCGGTGATGATCACCGCGGTCCTGTTCTTCGCCAGCCTGATCGTCAGGTGGCCGCACGGCAACCGGGACTGGCCGCTCCTGATTTCGGGCCGCTTCGCGCGCTTCACGGCGGTGGGGATGGTCGAATCGCTGTACCACGCCCTGCCCAGGACCTACGACTTCGTGCAGTCGGCGGTGGCGCTCATCCGTCATGAAGGCGGGCTGCAGTGGGGCGCGGTCCTCGGCTCGGCGCTGTCGGGCACCGTCGCGCTGGGGCTCGCCGTCGTCCACTTTTCGCGCCGGGATTTCTAGCGGGCCGGCGGCGGGGGCGACCCGCCCGGCCGGGGAGGATGCCATGATGCGTGACGTGCGGGCGCCGGCCTTCGTGGCCGCGCTGGGGCTCCTGGCCGCCGCGGGGTGCGGCCAGAAGAGGGGTGCGGCGGGGCTGGTGAAATCGAGCGTCCTCGGGACCTATCCGAAGGAGACCGTGGCCCTGCTGGTGATCGAGGTCAAAAAGGTCCGCAAGCTCGGCGCCGACATTTCCTGGGTGAAGGACCTGGCGTCCGTGGCCGAGAGCGACGGCGGCCCGCTCAAGGAGATCATCGACCGGTTCGGCCGGGACACCATGACGCAGGTCGACCGCATCAGCCTGGCGGTCGTGCCGACCGGCGACGATCGTCTGGCATACGGCGCTCTCGCCGAGGGATCGTTCGGCCCCGCGAAAATGCGCGCGGCGCTCGGCGGGCAGGAGATCCTGACCGTCGTCGAGGCGGGGGGAAAGCTGGACATCAGCCTCTCCGTCCTTCCCGACGGCAGCCTTGCCCTGGGCCCGCGGCGGGTGCTCGAGGTGATGCGCGGCAACGCGGCCGCCCGCGGCCACGGGCTGGACGCCAACGAGCTGCTCCTGGGGCCGCTCGAGCAGGTGCGGCCGGAGGCGCAGTTCTGGGGCTCGATCGACTGCCGGAACCTGGCGGAGATCGTGCGCCGGAGCACCGAGGCGGGGGATCTCGCGGGCCTGCCGCTGTCCTCCAGGGCGGCGAACTCGCTGCTATCCCTCGCCTTCCGCGGGACGATCGGCGGGTCGGTCGAGATCGATCTCCTCGGCCTGGCGGACGCCGAGGCCAACGCCAGGACCCTCGCCGACTCGGCCCGGGGCATCGTGGCCCTGGGGCGGGTCGGCGCCGGCAGCGGCCAGGCGAAGGAGTGGCTCGAGTTTCTCGACGGCATCCGCATCGAGCAGAGCGGGACCGACGTCATTCTTCGTGCCTCGATCCCGCCGAAGACAATGCAATCGCTCGTGGGGCACATGGTATCGACCCAGGGGACGTCTCTGCCGGCCGAGGAAGGCCTGGCCGGTGCGCCGGCGGCAGCGGTTACCGGACAGCCGCCGGAAGCCGGCCCAGCGCCCGGGCTCCCAGCCCCGGCCGCTCCGGCGCCGGGAGGGGCGGATCCACCGAACGCGCCAGCGCCCGCTCCCCCTGGCCCGTAGGCACCCCGAATGCCGCCTGCGGCCGATCCGTCCGGGGCCCGCTCCCGACGGCCAGCATGCAGGCGCCCATGGGCCGACCCGGGTCACCCGGACACGCGACCGCCAGCGGGGTCCGTCCCCGGAAATAGGGACCCGCCATCCGGGAGTTCCGGAGCGCCGCCAGGACCCGGAACTCCTCCGGGTCGTTCGCTCCAAACGCTTCCTTCAGGTGCCGGCATTCCTGTCCCAGCGGACAGGATTGGACGGTGAGCTGTCCTCCACGCACCCTTTCGAGGGAGTGAACCAGCTTCCGGAAACGGGACGGCTCCTCCCCGATCCGCCCCTTTCCTCCACTCGCCCGGTCCATGTTTCGACCTCGCTGTTTCGTTGATGAGCGTTCGCAAAACCGACAACCTCCGGAGGCTGCCTACCCTTCTTCATTGCATGCCGGTATCGCAAGCGCCGTGCCACGGCCTCCCGGGCCGCGGCCCGATTCTTCGTCATCGCCATAAGGCCATGACGGCAGGGTATTTCGGCGGATCATGTACGGCCGGAAGGAACCTGGCGGGACAAGCGGCGGGGCGGATGGCTATTCTAACGGATAGCCGGACTATCCGATTGGGTATACTCATGGCCCACATGAAGCCGAAATTTTCCGCCGTGGCCGGGCCGAAGCAGGGCACGGTGATTTGCCTGGACGGAGAGCGGACGAGCATCGGGCGCGACCCGGGCAACCAGATCCAACTGTCCGGCATGGCGGTTTCGCGCCGCCACTGCCTGATCGAATTGCGGGGGAGCGAGGTCACCCTCACCGACCTCGGCAGCCACAACGGAACTTTCGTCAACGGCGTGCCGGTGAAGGAGCGCCGCCTCGATCACGGCGACCAGGTACGCGTCGGCGACTCGGTGTTCTTGTTCCTGTCGCGCGAAGGCGAGATCGTTCCGTCCGGCGGCGCCGCGGTCGAGCTGAAGGAGCAGGGCCTGGTCGCCGGCAGCACCGTCGAGCTGTCCACCGCCCCGGGCCGGGCGGCGCGCGATCTGGACGTCCTCCTCCGGATTAGCACCGCCATCAATTCGATCCGCGGCGTTGCGGCGCTGCAGCGCCGGCTGCTCGAATCGATCTACGACGTGGTGCCGGCCGAGCGCGGCGCGGTCCTCCTGGCCGGCAAGGGGCAGGAGGACTTCGCGGCCGTGTTCGGGCTGGAGAAGGACGGGGCTTCCGGCCGCCCCGTCAAGGTGAGCCGCACCATCGCGCTGCGCGTCCTGCGGGATCGGGTGGCCGTGCTGAGCAACGACGTGCGCGACAGCGACGATTTCGGGGCGGCCGAGAGCCTGGTGACCGCCAACGTGCACTCGGTCCTGGCGGTGCCGCTGCTGTTCGCGGAGAAGAGGCTGGGGGTCCTCTACCTCGATTCGTCGAGCCCGAAATCGCGCTTCGACCAAACGCACCTCCAGCTCATGACCGCCATCGCCGGCATCGCCTCGGTGGCCCTGGAGAACGCCCGGCAGATCGACTGGCTGGAGAGCGAGAACGAGCGTCTCCTGGCCGATTCCCACCTGGAGCACAACATGGTGGGGGAGAGCCCTGCCATGCGCGCCGTCCTGGCCTTCGTCGCCAAGGTCGCCCCGGCGCGCACCACCGTCCTGATCAGCGGCGAGAGCGGCACCGGCAAGGAGCTGGTGGCGCGCGCCATCCACCAGAACGGCCCGCGGGCCAGAAAGCCGTTCGTGGCGATCAACTGCGCGGCGCTGGCGGAGACCCTGCTGGAGAGCGAGCTGTTCGGGCACGAGCGTGGGGCGTTCACCGGCGCCGTGGCCCAGAAGCCGGGCAGGCTGGAGGTGGCGGACGGCGGCACCGTCTTCCTGGACGAGATCGGCGAGCTGGCCCCGGCCCTGCAGGCGAAGGTCTTGCGCGTGCTGCAGGAGCAGGAGTTCGAGCGGGTCGGCGGGACGCGGCCGATCAAGGTGGACGTCCGGGTGATCGCCGCGACCAACAGGGACCTGAAGGCGATGACCCGCTCGGGGACGTTCCGCGAAGACCTGTTCTACCGGATCAACGTCGCCGCCCTGAAGATGCCCGCCCTGGGCGACCGCCGCGAGGACGTCCCGCTCCTGGCCCGCTACTTCGCCTCGAAATACGCCGCGCGCTGCAACCGCCGCATCACGGGGTTCGCCGCCGAGGCGATCGACTGCCTGATGACCTACGGCTGGCCGGGCAACGTGCGCGAGCTGGAGAACGCCGTCGAGCGCGCCGTGGTCCTCGGCTCCAGCGAGGTCATCCGCCTCGAGGACCTGCCGGAGAGCGTGCTCGAGGCGGGGCCGCGCCAGGGCGCCCCCTCCACCCGCTACCACGATGCGGTCCTCGAGGTGAAGAAGGACCTCATCCTGAAGGCCTTCAAGGAAGCCGGGGGGAATTACGTCGATACCGCGCGCCGGCTCGATGTCCACCCCAACTACCTGCACCGCCTCGTCCGCAACATGAACCTGAAGGGGCGGCTCAAGAAATAGCCGGCCGCCACGTGGTCGCCGCCGGGCGCTCAGGGCGTGGAGCGGCCCCGCTGGAAGTTCTCGAGCAGGGTCATTAGGCGCTCGGTCTCCTGGACGAGTCGATCCACGGCGCGGCGGGACGCGTCGCCGGCGGCCGGCATCCCGGCCAGGCTGCGGCTGAGGGCGTGCAGGGTGGTGACCGGCTGGCTGAGGTCGTGGACCAGGTCGCGGTAGCGGCGGTAGAAGACCATCCGCCTGAGGCCGGCGAGAGTCGGGACGATCTCTCCAGGCTGCGGCGGGCGCGCCACGGCGGCGAAGGCGTCCTCGTGCCATCCGGGCGGCGGCGCCGCCGGCGCGCCGCTCCCGAGGACCACCAGAGGGAAAGAGGCCCGGCCGGCATGGGGCGCCAGCCTGTCCATTGCGAGCCGGTAGGTCTCGGAGGATAGATCGCGGTCCAGGATCAGAACGTCGGGCGGGATGCCCGCCAGGGCCTCGACGCCTCCCCGGCCGTCGAGCGCCTCGACGGCGTACCCGGCGCGCGTCAGGATGGCGGCCAGCGGGTCGGCGATGTCGTCGTCCTCGGAGATCAAAAGGACGCGACCCGCGGCCGGCGCCGGGGAAGGGGTCACCGCCTCATTCCGGGGGCGGGCGCCAGTCGCCGCCGCCGCCCGGCCCGAGGTCGATGAGCTCGATCCCGAGCCGGCGGGCCACCGCGAGGCTCTTCTTCTCGCGGTAGAACTCGGAGTAGAACACTGTCTTGATGCCGGCGTTGGCGATCAGCTTGAAGCAGCCCCAGCACGGGCTGGCGGTGGTGTACAGCCCGGCCCCCTCGATCCTCACGCCGTTCTTGGCCGCCTGCAGGATGGCGTTGGCC
>JACOUZ010000208.1 GCA_016177515.1 Acidobacteriota bacterium | reverse complement strand
GGCGCGTGGTGATGTCCTGCTCGACGAACTCGGCGGGCATCCCCGGGTAGAAGGTGAGAATCTGCACGGCGGGGGTCCGGAAGGTCGGCAGGATGTCGGTCGGCACCCGCGCCATGACGGTCAGACCGATGATCAGGATCAGCAGCCCCAGGACCGCGACGGCATGCTGGTTGCGCAGTGCCAGCTTGACCAGACCCACGGAGATGCCCCTCTCCCTCAGAACGCTCCCGGGACGATGCGCCGGGCGCGGCGGTTCACAGATGCTCGGCCAGCCTCGAAAGCTCCGGCTCGGGGATCTCGGTCACGAATGCGTAGGTCAGGCCGCGGTCCTCCCAGACCAGGACGTTCAGGCCGCGATCGTGCGCGCGGCAGATGCGCTTCGGGCGGCGCGCGGCAAGCGTCTCCATCGAGGACCATCCCTCCCCGGCGCTCTGGAAGACGAACAGGGATGCGGCCGAGCCGCGGGCGCCTCCCTCGGTGTCGTGCAGCCGGTAGGAGACGAGAGCGGCGGGGCGTCCCCGCAAGCGGCAGCGCCGCGCCCCCAGGACCGTCGCCCCGGGTGGTACGGGCACCGACACCGCCAGGCGTGTGCGGGCCCGCAGCCAGTCGGCGACCTCGGCGGGCGAGGACGACGCCAGCTCCATCGGGCCCCCGGCGGCATACTCAAGGTGGTCCGCGGCGACGGCCGCCACCGTCCGGCGCGCCTCCGCGGCCCCCCGCACGGGCGCCAGAAGCGCGAAGGCCGCGACCGCCAGCAGCGAAGCCGCGGCCAGGAGCCCCGCGCTCCTCCACCAACGCCGCCAGCCCCGCGCCGAGCGGCTCCTTTCCTCCTCCAGAGCGGCGACCAGACGCTCACGCAGGGTCTGCGGAGCCGGCGGCCGGCTCGCCCGCCCCCGCACGGTCGCGGCCACCGCCCGCCCGCCGGCCTCGAACCTCCGGCAGGCCTCGCACCGCTCAAGATGTTCCCGCACCGAGGCCGCGACCTCCCCGCCGAGCAGGATCGAACGGCGCGCGGCAAGACACTCCAGGCTCATCGCTGACCTCCTTCCCCGCCGGTCGGCTTCCGGGGGCGGGCCGCCAGGCGCTCGCGCAGCGTCCCGCGCGCCCGGTGCAGCCGCGACGCCGCGGTGCCCACAGGGATGCCGAGGATCCCGGCGGCCTCGGTGATGGTGAACTCCTCCACGTCCGCGAGCCACAGCACGCGCAGGAGGGGCTCGGGCAGCCTGCCCAGGGCAGCCTCGAGATCCTCCGGCAGGCAGTCCCGCAGCAGGGTCGCCTCCGGCGAGGCCGCCCCTCCGTCCGCGAGGAGGGGATCCTCCAGGAGCGCGTCGAGCTCAACGTCCACGAACGGGACCCTCCGGGCCGCGTCCCGGGCCTGGTTCTTCGCGGTGTTGACGAGAATCGTGAACAGCCAGCCGCGAAACCGGTCGTGGGAGCGGAGATCGCGGAAGCTCCGGTAGGCCCTCAGGACGGTGTCCTGCACCAGGTCCTCGGCAAGGCCTGGATCACGGACCAGCCGCCGGGCCGTGGCGTACAGCGCGTCCAGATGCGCCGCCAGCGCCTCCTCGAACGTCAGGATCTCCGGGGGTCTCGGAACGGCCTCCCGCGCCTTCCGCCCGGGAAAGGAGAGAATCGTGCGTTCCTCCCGATCCGCGACCATAGGTCGTCTCCCGGGGCCCCCCGGCCCCTTTCACTAAACAATCATGACCCCAAGTGCCTGTCGGATCTATCCCTGGAGATCAGGGGGTGTGCCGGGGCGGCCTAGTGGGTGGTGGTGAAAGCGGCGATCTGCTCGCCGAGGGAGCGGGCGCGGGTGCGCAGGGCCTGGAGCGCCTCGCCCAGGTGGCGGGCGGCGGCGAGGTTCGAGGCGGCGACGGCGACGAGGCCGGAGAGGACCTTGAGGACCTGCTCGGAGGCGTCGGCCTGCTCGGAGGTGGCGCGGTGGAGGGAGGCGATCATGCCGCCGACGTTGCCGATGGCGTGCGTGACGGAGCGCGAGCCGCGCGTCTGCTCGGCGGTGGCGCGCTTCACGTGCCCCGACATCTCGCGCATGTTCTCGACCGCCGACATGATCTGCTCCGAGCCGAGGGTCTGCTCGGTGGTCGCCTTCTTGATCTGCGCCACCATGTCGTGCACCTTCCCGACCGAGGCGGCCACCGCCTGGCTGCCGCGCGCCTGCTCGCGGGTCGCGGCGGCGATCTCGCGCACCCGGTCGGACGACTGGCGCGCCGACTCCAGGATTTCCCGCAGGGCCCGCCCCGCCTCGCGCGACCTTTCGGATCCCTCCTCGACGCGGCGCATCCCCTCCTGCATCGCGTCGACCGCCCGGCCGGTCTCCGACTGGAACGAGCCGATCAGGTTGCCGATCTCCTTGGCGCTCTGGGCGGTGCGCTCGGCCAGCTGGCGGATCTCCTCGGCGACCACCGCGAACCCGCGGCCGTGCTCACCCGCCTGCGCCGCGATGATCGCGGCGTTGAGAGCCAGCAGGTTGGTCTGCTCAGTCACCTCCTGGATGACGTTCAGGATGAGCCCGATCTCCTGCCCCTTGCGGCCGACCGACTCGATCACCTGCCGGGTCTGGGACACGCTGCCGTAGATGCCGTCCATCCCCTCAATGGTCAAAAGCACGGCGCGCATCCCCTTCTCGGCGTTGCCGGCCACCAGCTCGGAGATCGCCTTGCTGTCGGCGGCGTTGCGCTCCACCTGCTCGATGACCTTCCCCATGCGCGCCATCGCCTCGGAGGTCTCGGCCACGAACTGGTTGAGAAGCTCGACGTTGCGGTCGATCTCCTTGATCGACGCGACCATCTCCTCGGTCGTCGCGGCGGTATCCTCCACCGACATGGTCAGGCCGTCGGCGTGCCCCGCCACCTCTTCGATGGTCGCGACCATCGCCAGGATCGAGGAGGTGGTTTCCTCCGACGAGGCCGACAGCCCCGCGACCCCTCCCCCCGCGCTCTTGATCGAGCGCGCCATCGTTTCCGCGGCCAGGACAGCGCGCTGCAGAGACTCCTGCTGGCCGACCGTGCCCGAGTGGACCTCCGCGGCAGAGGTCTCGATCGTCCGGAGGGCGTCGTCCATCCTCTGCGAGTCGGCGCGCATGGCGCCGATCAAAGCCTCCAGCCGCTCCGACAGAACGTCGACCGCGCCGCCGATCCGGCCGATTTCGTCC
>JACOUZ010000167.1 GCA_016177515.1 Acidobacteriota bacterium | reverse complement strand
CTTCGGTGTCTCGTGGAACGATGTGGTCGAGGGAGGCGGCCTCATGGTGGGAAACGAGGTCGACATCAACCTCAGCATCGAGGCCATCAGGCAGAAAGCGGCCCAGCCTGGAGCGACCAGCGGTCGCTGATAGACCAGAGTATCGAGCGTCGACGACAGGGCATAAGATTGAAGTGATTCTCGGTCCTAACACGGGTGGACCATCTTCGCAAGGCTGAGCGAACTCCGGAGCATCGACCCCGCGGACAAGCTCAACGAGATGCGGAAGAGCCTTGGACTGACCATCGTGAATCTCATGGACCCGGGCTCGGAAACCATCAAGCGTTATGGTGTCCTGAACGAAGCAAACGGCGAGATCCCCCATCCGACGGCGCTCGTCGTTGACAAGCAGGGCATGGTCGTTTTCGTGCGGATCGATGAGGACTATCGCAAGAGGCCATCCAACGAGGAGCTTCTGCAGGAATTACGGCAACTGCAGATCAAGAAATAGTCGGTGCGGGGCACGGGATCCGGTGGGGCGCGTCCGGGTCACCGGTCTGTTGGAGACGTCGCCCCGGGGCGGGTTTCCGCGCCTCGTCGTCAGGAGCCTTCATTCTGCCGCTTCGGCACGGCCAGGGACCTGACTTTGCGGATCTGCTGCGCGAAGATCTCCGGGTCAGTCGTCGGCAACTCGCAGACGCGACTCTCGCAGACGTAGGCCGTCGCCTTCCCGTCCCGGGCGATCTTCCCCTGGACCAGCGGCACGACCCTGGAAAGCGCTGTGAGCGGCTCTCCCTCCGGGACCACGACCAGTACGCGGTTCGGGATAAACGCGCGGCGCAACTCGGCGAGCAACGGCCCGGCGCGGTCCGGCCGGGACGGCGTCACGATGATGATCTCCTTGGGAGTGTCGAGATGAAAATCCACCGCCAGGAGCATCTCCGAAAGGGCCGACGGCGCCCGCTCCAGGACCGGCTCGAACGCCTTCAGGGCCCGCTCGGCCCGCCGCCGGTAACGATCGTCGGTGGTCAGTTCGTGCAGGCGCAGCAGGTTCAGGACCGCGACCGAGTTCCCCGAGGGCTCCGCGCCGTCGTAGGCCGGTTTCTCCCGGGCGAGGAGATCCTCGTGATCCGCGCTGGTCATGAAGAACCCGCCGCCGGGCCGGTCCTCGTATTGCGCCTCGAGCACCGCGTCGAGGGCGATCGCCTCCTCGAGCCAGCGCCGCTCGCCGGTCGCCTCAAACAGATCGAGCAGTCCCGCGGTGAGGAACGCGTAGTCGTCGAGGTAGGCGTTGTGGAGGGGCCGGCCGTCCTTGTAGCTGCGCAGCAGGCGGCCGTTCTTGCGCAGGTTCCGGAGCACGAAGTCGGCCGCGCGCGTGGCGGTCCGGGCGTAGCCCTCCTCCCCGAGGACCAGCGCGGCGCGAGCGTAGCCGGAGATCATCAGGCCGTTCCAGGCAGCGAGAATCTTCTCGTCCCTGAGCGGCGCCGGACGCTCCGCCCGGGCCCGGTAGAGTGATTCCCGCGCCTCCTCCAGGATCGTCCGGAGCCGAGGCGGCCCGATCCTGAGGTTCCGCGCAACCTCGGGAAGGGGGCGTGGCAGGTGGAGAATGTTCCGGCCCTCGAAGTTCCCCTGCTCCGCGACGCCGTAGCAGGTCGAGACGATGCGCGCCCGGTCCTTCCCGAGCGTCTTTTCGATCTCCGCCGGCGTCCAGGTGAAGAAGTATCCCTCCTCGCGGTGCCCGCCCGGGGTCTGGCTGTCGGCGTCGGTAGCGCTGTAGAACGCACTCTGCGGGGAGGTCATGTCGCGCTCGACGTAGCGCAGGATCTCCCGGGCCACGCGGGCGAAGTCCTCCCTGCCGGTCGCCTGGTACCCCTCGAGGTAGGCAACCGCCAGCAGGGCGTTGTCGTACAGCATCTTCTCGAAGTGGGGGACGAGCCAGCGCGCATCGGTCGAGTAGCGGTGAAAGCCGCCGCCAACCTGGTCGTAGATCCCGCCCGCGGCCATCTTCTCGAGCGTCAGGGCCGACATGCCGAGCGCCTTCTCGTCGCCGGTGCGCCGCTGGTAGCGCATCAGGAAGCGTACCGGCAGGCTGCTCGGGAACTTGGGGGCCCCCTGCAGGCCGCCGTGCGTCGGATCGAAGCGCGCCCGGTAGAGCGCCGCCGCCGAGCGCAGGACATCGGCGCCGGGCAGGCCGTCGCCTCCCGCTGGTGGAGCGAGGCCCTGCCGGATCGCCTGCACCAGCTGCTCGGCCGACTGAGCGACACGTTCCGGCTGCTCGTCGTAGAACGCCCGGAGACGCTGCAGCAGGGTCAGAAAGCCGATGCGCGCGCCACGGGCGCCGTCGCGGGCCGGGAAGTAGGTGCCGCCGTAATATGGCTTTCGATCCGGCGTCAGCCAGACCGTCATTGGCCAGCCCCCGCTCCCGGTCAAAGTCTGCACGGCGCTCATGTAGATCGCGTCCACGTCGGGGCGCTCCTCGCGATCGACCTTGATCGCGACGTAAGTCTCATTCATGAGACGGGCGATCGGCTCGTCCTCGAACGATTCCTCCTCCATCACGTGGCACCAGTGGCAGGTGGAGTAGCCGACGCTCAACAGGACCGGGCGCCCGAGCCGCTTCGCCGTCTCGAACGCTTCGTCCCCCCAGGGGTACCAGTTGACCGGGTTGTGGGCGTGCTGCAGCAGGTACGGGCTCGAGGAGAGGAACAGCCGGTTCGTGTACTTCGCCCGGCCGTCCGGCCGGAGGTGACGCGTGCGCGGCCGGTAGTCGGGACCCATCTCGCTGGCCCGGGCCTCGAACCGCTCCAAAAGCTCCGGCGGGAACGCCTGGGTTCCAGGGAGCCCACCAGTGACGGCCTCGCGATCCGACGCCTTCCCGGCGCCGCCGGCTCCGGTACAGGCGCCGAGGGCGAGGGCGGCCAGGACAACGGCGGCGCCACGCATGGCCCCGATCCGGCCGGTCGTCACTCTCTCATTCCGGAGGCGGCCGGCGCGGCTGGGCTCGCCGGCGCCTCGGGTGGGACGGCCAGGTCGGCGGGCGCCAGGGGTCCGACCTGCGACCGCAGCCGGACCTGGGCCAGGTTGTAATCAACCAGCGCGTCAATCTCGGAGAGTCGGGCCTGTTCGAGCGCCTGCTCCGCCTGCAGAACCTCGATCGCCAGGGCGGAGCCGTTGCGGAAGCGCACCTGGCTGATGCGCAGCGCCGCCTCGGCCGCTTCCCGGGCCTCGCGCGCCTTTCCGGTCCGGGCGGCTGCCGTGCGGGCATCGATCAGAGCCGCTGCCACGTCCGCCCGCACCTCCTGCTCGGCCTGCCGGAGCGCCAGGGCCGCCTCCTCGGTTCTGACGGTCGAGGTCCTGACCTGCCGCAGACCGCCGAGCGAGAGGGTCCAGGTGGCCGACACGCCATAGCGCCGGAG
>JACOUZ010000162.1 GCA_016177515.1 Acidobacteriota bacterium | reverse complement strand
GGAGGCGACGTCCGGAGTGATCAGGCGGCCGTCGCGCACCAGGAACAGGTTCATGGCGCTGCCCTCGGCGACGTGCCCGGCCTCGTTCAGCAGGATCGCTTCGTCGAAGCCGCGGTCGCGCGCCTCCTGCGCCGCCAGCGCCGAGTTCACGTAGGCGCCGCAGATCTTGGCCCGGCCCGGGATGGCGTTGTCCTGCAGACGCCGCCACGACGAGACGCCGCAGTGCAGCCCCTTGCGGGTGTCGAGGTAGTCTCCCAGAGGCACGGCGATCATCGCGAAGCTGTCCTCGGCGGGCAGGGTCACGCCGATGCGCGCGGAGCTCTTGTAGGCGATCGGCCGGACGTACACGTCCGTCCGGAAGCCGTTGCGCCTGATCAGGTCGGCCGCGATGTCGGTCAGATCCTCGGGCGCATGCGGCACCCGGATGTTCAGCAGGGTGACGTTGTGCAGCATGCGCCGGAAGTGATCCAGGGTCCGGAACAGCAGGACCTCGCCGGTCCCCTCGTCGTGGTAGGCGCGGATTCCCTCGAACACCCCGGTGCCGTAATGCAGGGCGTGGGTCAGGAGGGGGAGCCGCGCCTGGGAATCCGGGAGAAAAGCGCCGTTCCAGAAAACCACGTTGTCGGTCATGGGCTCTCCTTGCGCGCGGCGCGGCCGCGGGGCGCGGCGGTCCTCACCCCGCCGCGAGCGCCGGCGCGCGCGACGATCGATCGAGATAGTGGTTCCGGACCGCGAACTCGAACAGCTCGTCCCGGAATCCGGGATGGGCGATGGCGATCAGCGCCTCGGCCCTCTGCCGCAGGGTCCTGCCGTGCAGCGAGGCCACCCCGTGCTCGGTCACGACGTAGTGCACGTCGGCCCGGGTCGTGACCACGCCCGATCCGGGGTCGAGCACCGGGACGATGCGCGACACGGTCCCGCCCCGGGCGGTCGAGGGCAGCGCGATGATCGGCCGCCCTCCTTTCGAGCGGGCCGCGCCCCGGATGAAGTCGACCTGGCCGCCGACGCCGGAATAGATGTCCGTTCCCATCGAGTCGGCGCACACCTGCCCCGTCAAATCAACCTGAAGCGCGGAATTGATCGCGACCATGCGGTCGTTCGCCGCGATGATGAACGGGTCGTTGGTGTACTCGTTGGGATGCAGCTCGATGATCGGGTTGTTGTGCACGAACTCGTAAAGCCTCCGGGAGCCCATCAGGAAGCCGGCGACGATCTTGCCGCGGTGCAGCGTCTTTCGCTCGTTGTTGACCACGCCGGCCTCGACCAGCTCCATCACCCCGTCCGAGAACATCTCGGTGTGGATCCCCAGGTCCCGGCGGTCGCCCAGGCAGTCCAGGACCGCGTCCGGCAGGCCGCCGATCCCCATCTGCAGCGTCGATCCGTCCTCGATCAGCCCCGCCACGTGGCGGGCGATCCGCCGGTGCATCTCGTCGGCGGGCCGGCGCGGCAATTCGAGCAGCGGGCGCGAGACCTCGACGATCCGATCCAGCTTGGAGACGTGAATGAACGAGTCGCCCAGGGTGCGCGGCATCTCGGAATTGACCTGCGCGACGACGGTGCGGGCGACGTCGGCGGCCGCCATGGTGCAGTCGACCCCGACTCCGAAGGAGCAGTAGCCGTGCTCGTCGGGAGGCGAAACCTGGATCAGGCAGACGTCGAGCGGCAGGAGCCCCGAGGTGAAAAGGCGCGGCACCTCCGACAGGGAGATCGGCATGTAGTCGGCGCGTCCCGTGTTGACCGCTTCGCGGACGTTGGCGCCGACGAACATCGCGGTGTGGCGGAAGCGCTCCTCCATGCCGGCGCGCACGTACCCGGCGTCGCCCAGAGTCAAGAGATGGATGATCTCGACGTTCGAGAGCAGGGGGGCCCGCTCGATCAGGGCGCGGACGAGCGTCTCGGGCTCGGCGGCGCCGGGATGAATGTAGACCCGCCCGCCCGGGCGGATGCAGTCCACGGCGTCCTCCGGCGTCGTCAGGCGCGATCGGTACAGACTTCTCCAGCCGTTCACGGCGCGCACCTGAAGCGCATTCCGGCGCGCAGAGCTTCCAGGTTCAGGTCGGCCACCTGGGACGACAGCCCCTTGGCGGCCAGCGCCCCGACGACCGCCGCCTCGGGGAGGACCCGGGTGCGCTCGATGTACGCGCCGAGCGCGACCAGGTTCGCGACCTTGACCGAGCCCGCCTTCCCGGCGATCGCCGTCGCTGGCAGCCCGATCGCCTCGACCCTCGACAGGTCCGGGGGATCGGGGACGAGGCCCGAGTCGAAGATCACGAGCCCGCCGTCACGGACGTCCGGCAGGAAACGATCCAGGGACGGCCGGTTGAAGGCGAACAGCACCGAGGCGCGGCTCACCAGCGGGGAATCGACGGGGGCTCGCGACAGGATGACGTGGCAATGCGCCGTGCCGCCCCGCATCTCGGGTCCGTAGGAGGGCAGCCAGGAGACCGACCAGCCGGCCAGCCTTCCGGCCTCGGCCAGGAGGGTGCCGAGGAACAGCACGCCCTGCCCTCCGAACCCCGCAGCCTTGATGCGCGGATCGAGGAAACGCGGCTCGATGCCGAGGCGCGACCAGGGCTTCGTCTCCATGCCGTGGTCGACGGTCGCGGGGGACTGAAGTCCGAGGATTTCGGGGATCGCCTCGCGAGGCACGGGCGGACGCCGTCCGCCTGCGGCGTCCTGCGGTGACGGGGCCGCTCCGCCCTCCTGGGCCGGGAAGTCCTTGACCACTCCCGGCGGGAAGGTCTTCGTCATCGTCGCGAGGACGTGTTTCGCGGCATCCGCCGGCGTCTGCTTCCAGCCGACCGGGCAGGGGGACAGGATCTCCACCAGAGAGAACCCCTTCCCCTCGATCTGGTTCCGGATGGCGCGGCGGATCGCCTTGCGGGCGGCCATGTCGCGCTTGGCGTCGCCCAGGGCCACGCGCGCCAGGGACGCGGGAGCCGAGAGCGATCCCAGAAGCTCGCACACGCGCACGGGGTACCCGTCGGTCGCCGCGCTCCGGCCCAGAGGCGTGGTCGTGGTCACCTGGCCCAGGAGCGTCGTGGGGGCCATCTGGCCGCCGGTCATACCGTAGATGGCGTTGTTGATGAACAGGACGGTCAGGTTCTCGCCGCGGTTGGCGGCGTGCAGGATCTCGTTTCCGCCAATCGCGGCGAGATCGCCGTCGCCCTGGTAGCAGATGACGATGCTGTCTGGCCGCGCCCGCTTCGCGGCGGTGGCGACCGCAGGGGCCCGTCCGTGCGCCGCCTGGATGTGCCCGACGTCGAGGTAGTAGTAGGCGAAGACGGAGCAGCCGACCGGGTTGACGAAGATCACCCGATCGGCGATGCCGAAGTCGTCGATCGCCTCGGCGACGTACTTGTGGACGATTCCGTGGCCGCATCCCGGGCAATAGTGGGTGACGGTC
This sequence comes from Acidobacteriota bacterium, assembly GCA_016177515.1. Lineage (GTDB taxonomy): Bacteria > Acidobacteriota > Polarisedimenticolia > Gp22-AA2 > Gp22-AA2 > Gp22-AA3. The sequence continues at coordinate 2,079 of JACOUZ010000162.1, read as the reverse complement.
GGGTCGCCCTCCTTGCGGGTGAAAACCGGATAGAACGACCGCGGCCGCTCAAGCAACATGCGCGACATGCTCTTCATCCCCCGTGCGTTCCCGCATCCTCTGCACGATCGAGTCGACGACCTCCTCGGATGAAGGGACGTTCCCGCCCCACCGTCCGAGGAAATCGACTGGGCAGCGCTCCGCCACCGCCAGCCGCACGTCCTCGACCATCTGGCCGGTGCTCAGCTCGACGACCATGAGACGCGCGGCGCCCCGCGCCAGCTCGGCGATCCTCTGGGACGGGAAGGGCCACAGGGTGATCGGCCGGAGAAGCCCCGCCTTGATGCCGGCGGCCCTGCAGAGTCCCACGGCGCGCCGCAGGACCCGTGACACGATGCCGTACCCGATCAGGACGACGCGGGCGTCCGCGACCGCGTACTCCTCGTAGCGCACCTCCCGGCGGCGGGCGCGCTCGTATTTCACGTGCAGCTGGCGGACGTGCGACTCCAGAACATCATGGTCCAGGTGGATCGAGGTGATCAGGTTCCGCCGGGTGGCCGGAAGGCCCGTCACCGCCCACGGCCGCGGCGGCGGGACGCGCGCGGCGAGAGGCAGGGAGACCGGCTCCATCATCTGGCCGACGAAGCCGTCCGCCAGGACGAGGGCGGGGTTTCTGTACTGGTCCGACAGCTCGAAGGCCAGGGCCGTGAGGTCGGCCATCTCCTGGGGCGAGTCGGGCGCCAGGACAAGGCTGCGGTAGCAGCCGTGCCCGCCGCCCTTCACCGCCTGGAAATAGTCTCCCTGCTCGGGCCCGATGTTGCCCAGGCCGGGCCCGCCGCGCATCACGTTGACGATCACCATTGGCAGCTCGGCGCCGGCGGCGTACGACACGCCCTCCATCATCAGGCTGATCCCCGGCCCCGACGAGGCGGTCATGGTCCTTTCGCCCGCGGAGGAGGCGCCGTACAGCATGTTGATCGCCGCGACTTCGCTCTCGGCCTGCAGGAAGGTCCCGCCGCAGGCGGGAAAGAGACGCGCCGCCGTTTCGGCCAGCTCGCTGGCGGGCGTGATCGGGTAGCCGTAGAAGGAACGGCACCCCGCCATGAGGGCGCCGTAGATCGCCGCCTCGTTCCCCTTCATGAGCCGCTCCTGGGAACGCCTGTCGCCGTTCTCAGACAGCGTGGGGTTCATCGGGTTCGCCCTCGTGGACGGTGATCGCCCCGGGCTCCGGGCAGGCGTAGAAGCACAATCCGTCGGCGCGGCAGCCTTCTCCCGAATACCGGACCGGGTAGTAACCCTGATGGTTGAAGTCTTCGGCGAAGCTGAGACAGCTCGCCGGGCAGGCCAGGATGCACATTCCGCATCCTTTGCACTCTTCGTCGTTGATGACGACCCATCCTCTTTTTTTCGGCACCGGGCTCTCCCTCGCAATCGATCCGACCGAGGGAAGAGCATGATTCGTGCCACGAAACGGCGCCGGGCGTACCGGGGGCCGGGACACGGGGGGGACGGGGAGGGTTCCCCCAAGCGCAAGAAATGCACGGTGCCGGGATGCGGCGCGCCGCCTTTTGCGCGGCCGGCTCCATGCGCCCACCCCCTCCCGGACCGCCCTGGAAATGCGATCACGCAAACGTATGCAGCGCACGCGCTTCGCGACGCAAACGATCCGCCGCGTCGCGGTTTCCGCGGGGCATCATTCTTGCTTCGATCGCGTGTGGAGGGATCTCCCCATGAGCACCGCGACGCTCGGCAGGCCGGTTCACAAACCGGCCGCGAAGAGACCGCCGGCCGTCCCGGGAGGGACGGACACCATCGCCCCCACCGCCCCCGCCGCCCCTGTGGTGGCGGGCGCCCTGCCGGCCGAGATGGAGGATTTGGGGAAACGGTACGCCACCGTTCTCTGCTGCACCCTGGACACCGAAACGAAGTGATCGAATCGAAGTGAACGGCTCGAGGGTCCCGGCTCTCGCCTTGACGCGGCGGACCTGCGTGAAGAGGTCCAATACCAGAAATGGGAGGAGGTGATCAGAGACATGGCACGCTTCCACATCCAGGACGTGAGGAGCCTCGAGAATGCTCCGACCTCGCCGGCCAGCCTGC
>JACOUZ010000161.1 GCA_016177515.1 Acidobacteriota bacterium | reverse complement strand
GTGTCCGCCCTCTCCCCCGGCCCGATCGCAAGCTGGCTCAGCGGCACCGGCGCATACAGCAGGCCGCCGTCGGTGCCGAACTGGTGGATCGCCGGCCCCGATGCCATGCTCGTCCCCGGCGTGATCCACATGTAGTAGAAACGCGAGTCCGAGCCGTTCAGGAAGCGCAGGCGGTACGTCCTGGGCTCGACGGCGATCACCGGCCAGGCCTGGCCGTTCACCAGGATGAAGTCGCCGAAGAACTCCGGCAGGACGCTGGGCTCGGGCTGGCCCGGCTCCTCGGGCATGGACGGGTAGTAGAGCTGCCCATCTCCCGTGAACATCCGGTCCTGGATGACGATCGGGACCTCGTACGGGAATGCCGGGAGACCGAGCGGATTGTCCCGGAGCCCCGTGTCCTGGTCGTCGCGCAGGAGGAAGAATCCCGCGAGGCCGGCGTAGACGTTCAGGCGCGTGATCCCGAGCGCGTGGTCGTGGTACCAAAGTGTCGTCGCTTCCTGGTCCAGGTCGTAGTGGAGGATCTCCTTGCCCCAGGTGGAACCCTTCTGCGCGAAGCCCGGCGTGAACCATGCGAGGGGCAGCCCGTCGCTCATGGATTCGTTGTGGCCGCCGTGCAGGTGGGTTACGACGGGGACGCCGCTCATCGGGTACATCGGGTCCATGGGCATGGCCCACATCAGGGAGGCGTCCAGCGGCAGGAAGTGGGGCAGCGGCATGCCGTCCATGTCCACCAGGTTGTTCGTCCAGAGGACGTTGATCGGCGCGTACGAGTGTGCGACGAAGGTCCGGCCGGGATACGTGGCGCTCGTCGCATCCTTGCCGTAACCCCACACCGTGGTCAGGAGCGGGTTCCCGAGGACGTCCACCAGCCCCAGGCTCTGCTGGAATTGGAAGATGCCGATGTTGTAGAGCGGCTCGCCCGCCATCGTGGTTCCGTCGGGCTGAACGATGAATCCGGGATCGAGCGGGTTCGGCCGCGGGGTCACGAACTTCGGGTGCGAATTCGCGTCGAGCAGGGCCGGCTGGCCCTGAACGGGCGCGGAGAAGAAGCACGCGACGGCCAGGAGGAAGCCGAGAACAGCCCCCCTCTCAATGCGGCGCGCGCGCGACATTGCAGCGAGATGAACGCTCATGATGTGCTTCTCCCTTGGGATGCCGCTCCTTCGGCGGGCGGCGTCTTCCCGCCACCGGCATCCAGTCGCCTCGATGTGTCAGAGCAGCCTTCCGGAACAGGATGGCCGGGGTGGGACGGAAGGCCAGACCCCCAGCACGATTCTCCCTCCCCATGGAGAGGAACGGGTCGTTACCTGCATCCTCCTTTCATGGCGAACGTTCTGATCGTGCCCCCAAGAATCCTCGCCCCCTTTCAACAGCAAAGTTCGTGCCTGCGGCGAGCGTGGCGCGGCGGTCGGCAGGCCCGCTTCTATCAATTCCCTGTCAGGATTGAGTTTGGAGATCCCCGCCCGAAAGAGCCCGTGTGTACGGTGCATTTCGCGGGTCCGAAGAATCTGCGGGGCCCGGAGAACCAGGTTCGGGTCATGGTCGAATTTTTCGGGTGGACTCAGAGAGTGACCGCTCGATCGGCTTGAGAACTTCGGTCTAGCGGGCCGCGGCCGCCGCGACGGCGCGGGCGCTGTAGAGGTCGGCGCATTGAGGGCAGATCCCGCTGCGAGGATTCCAGGCCGGGAACTCCGAGACGATGTCCTCCACGACCCCGGCGGGGAAAGGATCCGGCCGCGGCTCGAGGTCGGGCGTGGGGAAGCCGCACAGGGGGCAGCGGCCGGTGCCGGCGTGTCCCGACGGGCGCATCCCGAAGCCGGCCTCCGGGTCGGCCGCGAGGGCCAGGAGTCCGGGATGGCTGGGCCTGGGTCCCGAAAAGATCCGCTCGAAGCAGGCCTCGGCTTCGCCTCCCAGGCAGGCGAACGCGGCCGTGAACTCGCGCAGGCGTGCAGCGCGCGCGCCGGGCCCGAGATGGCCGCGGCGGACGAGTCGGCCGTCGACGGAGCAGTTCCACAGGGCGCGGTAGCGATCCAGGAGCCGCCGGTCGTGCGCCGGACCGAGCGCCTGCCGCGGCAGGCGCGGCTCGTACTCGAAGGCGGGGTCGAGCATGTCGGAGACGTGCAGGAGCTCGCAGCGCAAAAGGGCGAGCGCGGCGCCGGGATCGGCCAGCGTCCCGGGCCGCAGCGTCACGACGATCGTGAACCGCCCGGGCGCTTCGACGAACAGCTCCGCGCCTTCTCCTCCCTCGCTCGTGGCAGGGGCGAGCAGAACGCGGCGGGCGGCCGCGATCGCCCCCGACTGCTCCCGGAGCGCCAGCGTGACCGGACGCGCGAGACCCAGGCGCTCGAACCAGGCGGAGTGGAGCCGGCCGAAAGCACGGTCACGCGCCTCCGGGTCGGGCTCGTCGTAGCCGCCTTCCCGCTGTCGATGGAAGACGCCGGCGTCGCGGCGCCCCCGGATCGCCGCCCAGACCGCCTCCTCGACCAGGCGGGGGTGGAATTCGACGGGCGCCGTCATCCGGTTCTCCCCTGCCCGGCGTCCGGGCCGGGCTCCTCGGGCCCGCCGCAGGGCCCCGGAACGCCGCAGCCCTCGGCCGCCCCGCAGGCCAAAGGCGCGCCGTCGTCGATCGGCAGGCGCAGGCGCAGCATCTCGGGGCCCGGGGGAGCCTCATGGCGGTCGCACTCGGCCTTGATGAAGTCGAGGCAGAGCAGCGCCAGACGGCCGTAGAACCCCGACGGGTCGACGGCGGCCGCGCGGCGCGCGAACGAGGGGGCGAAGCGCGCCAGATGGTCCCTGAGGAACAGGCGGGCAGCCCGTCGCGTCTCCCGGTGCATCTCCGCGTCTCCGGCCTCCAGCGCGTGCGCCTCCTTGCGCGACAGGAACGCCATGAACTCGAGCTCGCACGAGATGTGATCGATCCGCTCGTGCCGGTGCGGGTCGAGGACCAGCCCGAAGGCCGAGAAGAAGCCGGCGATGTCGCTCATCTCCTGAGGCTTCTGGAAGAGCGTATCCTCGCCGTACTCGGTCTCGTATGCCGGAACGGGACCGCGCACCGTGTGGCCGAACAGCCCGAGGTGGCTTGCCGTCAGCGTCCCGACCGCGCGCGCGTCGGAGGCGCCCGCCAGGGCGCGCACCCTGGCGGCGAGGCCGCTG
>JACOUZ010000159.1 GCA_016177515.1 Acidobacteriota bacterium | reverse complement strand
GGCCACCACTCAATCGATGGCGCAGGAGCCTGGGCCGCGAGGGTCGCCGCAACTTCCGCACGGCCCCGCCGACTGGCTCGGGGCCTCTGCCGCACGCGCGGCCCGCCCGTCTCCGGTCCCGACGGCGAAGGTGGAGAACAGCTTCTCCAGGTTCTCGCTCCGGCATCCGGGACAGGCCGGCCGGTTCGATCCCAGGACCAGCGCCTCGAACCGGTTCGAGCATTCCCGGCAGACGTATTCGTACAGGGGCATGGGCTCTCCCTCAGATCATCTTCATGGGAGGATACGCGGGAGTCCGCGAAAAGAAAAGCGCCGATCGGGATGCGACGACCACGGCGTGCGGCCGCAGCGCGGCGACGGCATCGTCATGGGCCGTCGCCGAGAGGATTTCGCGGGCGGCACGCCGGCCGCTGGCGTGGGCACCGTGCACCGTCTGGTAATGCGGCGCCGGAGCGGTCGCCTCGCCGGCGAAATGCAGGAGGCCGCCGACCGGGGTCGCCAGCACCGCGCGCTGGTCCGAGCCGCCGGGCCGGGTGAACGAGTACGAGCCGCGGGAATAAGGATCGACGATCCAGTCTCGCATGGAGGAGAAGCGGACGCGCTGCCTCACGGAGGCCGAGGGGAACGCCTCCTCCACCCAGGCCAGAGCACGCTCGCGGCCGGCCGAGTCGCCCAGGTCGCTCAGCTCCTGCGCGGCCGTGCCGACTATCCATCCCAGCAGCACCGGCTCCCCGGTGCCCGGCGGATGGGGATCCCAGAAAGAGATGCGCCCCCCGCGCGTGTCCCAGCCGGGAAGATCCGGCAGGGCGTCGCGCCAGAACCGGGCGTCGAACAGGAAATGGACCACCACGATCCGCCCCATGCGCAGCGACTGGATGGCCCGGAGCTTCCAGGACGGCAGTCCGGGAGAGAAACCGGGCGCACCACTCTGCAGAACGCCAATAGGCAGCGTGATGACGGCCCGTCGGGCGCGCGCCATCTCGCCCTTGCCGCCACGCTCGTACGAGACCAGGACGCCATAGCGGCCCCACTCGACCTGCTTCACGACGCACGACAGGCGCACCCGATCGCCGAGCCCTTCGGCCACCTTGCCGGGAAGGGCATCGTACCCGCCGACGACCTGGTAGTTCCGGTCGAAGTAGCCGTTCCAGGCCGCCTGGTCCTCCACGGCGGCACGCAGACTCACCTCATCCGGCTCGGCGGACCAGGACAGCGCGTGTTCGGAGACCGCCTCCTGCTCTGCGTGCGTGAATCTCTGCGCCTCGAGGAACTGCTGGAACGACTCGTCGCCGCCGCGGTATTCCCGATACGCCGCCGCCAGGCGGGCCTCGGCCTCCTCCTGGAGCGTCGCGTCAGGCGTCTGGAAGCCCGACGCCGCGGACCAGGGCCAGGTGATCCATGAGGCGAGGGGGCGCGTTGCGATCCCGAACTCGCGGATCAGCTCCCAGGTCGCCGCGCGCGACCCGTGGATCATCTGGGCGCCCAACTCGAGCCCGTGCGGCGCCGGCTCGTGCAGCGTGTGGATCCGCCCGCCGACCCGGTCGCGCGCCTCGAGAACGACGACGTCCAGGCCCGCCCTCGCCAGGTCCCGCGCCGCGGCCAGCCCGGCCATGCCGGCGCCGATGACGACGACGTCGTGCGTGCGCCGGACCGGGATTCCGCCGCAGCCGCACAGGGACACGCCGGCGCCCGCGAGCGCGGCGCTCTTCAGGAACGATCGGCGCGTGTGGCGGCGAGGCATCGGCCGGGATCTCTCCAGGGTCCGGAAATCTTAGCCGAAAAGCGCAGGTCGGGGGCGCTTCAGGAATGGCCGGCCGGGAGCCTCATCGATCAGACGATCCAGACGAACTCCAGCGCCAGGAAGAGCAGGAATCCCACAGCCGCCCCGCCGGTCCCCACGAGGACGCTGGGGAGGTCGAGGGCCCCGCGCCAGGCCGCGCGGAGGACGAACACCAGCGTCCCCGCCTGCAAAAGCGGCGCGACGAGGGGGACGAAGAACAGCCCGAGCGACAGCACGCCCAGCACGCAGGCCGCAATCCTCGGCGCCATCGCCCGGGGTTCGGGGGGGAGGCGGCGCGCCTCGCCGCCCGCGCGATCACTCATGCCTGGCCATGCTGTACAGACCGAGATTCATCAGGTTGATGATCATGTTCACGCCGATGTAGCGCAGCGGCTCGCCGGGCAGGTCGAGAGTGGGTCTCAGCATCCAGGCCGGAGGCGCTTCGCCGTGCAGCATGCCCGCCAGTATCGATCCGGCCTTCGTCCCCATGGCGAGTCCGTGTCCCGTGTAGCCGCCACAGTAGAGGACGTTGTCCGTCCTCCCCGCCGTGCCGATGATCGGCTCCTGGTCGGCGGTGCACCCCATCGGGCCGGTCCAGGTGTGCTGGAAAGGATAGGAGGCCAGGGCGGGAAAGCACCTCGCCAGGAACCGATGCAGGGCGGGAAACAGGAAGGCGTCGCCGCGGTGATAAAGACCGTCGCCGTAAAAGTACCTCGCGCCTGCCCCGACCAGGACGCGCTGTCCGGGCGCCTTGCGCCCCCACATGTACATCTCGTCTGAAGTCATCTCGTGGATGCGGTCGGGGAGTTTGCGCAGGATTTCGCGCGGCACCGGCACCGTCACGGCCGCCGCCGTGTGGACGGGGAAGATCCGTGACGCGGCGACCCCGAGCTTCGGCGTGTAGCCGTTGGTGGCGACGACCACCTTCGGAGCCCGCAGGACGAAGCCATCGCCGCGCACGACGACCGGCGCACCGTCCTCGATAGCCCGGACGCGGCTGCCCTCACGCACGGAGGCGCCCAGGCCCTCCGCCCCGCGCTTGAGTCCCGCGGCGTAGCGGTAGGGATCGAGCTGCGCCACCGGGGCACGCTCCAGGTCGCAGCCGATCCCGAAGCGATCGATCAGGTCGATGACGTGGGCGACGTTATCCCCGGTCCCCGGGGGCGTGCCCATCTCGGTGCCCTCTCCCAGGACTCCGCCGCTGCGGCCGGTGGCCCCGTACCCCGCGTACTCCGCTTCGACCAGGACGACCTCGAGCCCGGGCGAGCGCAGCAGGACATGGATGGCCGTCGAGAGACCGGTCACGCCGCCGCCTATGATCGCCACATCGGCCTCGCGCCCACCGCGCAGCGGCGCCGAGACCGGCTCCCGGCCGCGCGAAACCCAGAAGGAACGGTTGGGGGTCCAGCGATCATCCTTCAGGCTGAGGTGCGCGCCGCCAAGATAGCCGCCGGCGACGCCGGCGATTGCGGCGCTTTTCAGAAAGGCCCGGCGGGTCAGTGAGGGGGCGAGGGGAACATCCATGCGGTCACCCATGGCCACGGGCGACATGATATCGTCAATCCCATGAAGAAGGTTTTGAAGTGGATCCTCGCGGGCGCGGCCCTGTTCGGGGGCCTGTTCATCGTCTGGAAGTTGAGCGTGGGGATCTTCAAGGTCATCCGGCCCGACCCGGTCCCGGTCACCGTGTACCGGCTGGTGAGGGGAACCGTCGAGGAGACGGTGACCAACAGCAAGGCGGGCACGGTGAAGGCCAGGCGGCGTGCCAGGATCAGCCCCGAAATCGGCGGGCGGGTGGCCTACATCGGATTCCGCCCGGGCGCGCAGGTGCGCAAAGGAGAAGTTCTCCTTCGCATCAGCGACAGCGACCTGAAAGCGTCTCTTGCCCTGGCAGGTCAGGACCTGGCCACATCCAGGGCCTCCGCCCAGGAGGCCTGCCTGGCGGCGGATCTGGCGCAGCGGGACCTCAAGCGGACACTCGAGCTGAAGGACGACCGCATCGTCTCGGCCGAGATGCTGGACCGCCTGCAGAGCCAGTCCGACTCCGCGGCGGCGCGTTGCCGGGCGGCTCGCGCCAGTGTCGAGCGGGCCCAGGCGGCGGTCGACCTGGCGCGCGCCAACCTCGACAAGACGATCCTGCGCGCCCCGTTCAACGGCGTCGTCGCCGATTTGAAAGGTGAGGTGGGTGAGTGGGTCTCCCCCTCGCCGCCGGCCCTGCCGATCCCCCCGGTCTTCGACATCATCGACCCGACGTCGATCTACGTCAGCGCCCCCCTGGACGAGGTGGACGCCGGCAGGCTCAAGGCCGGCCAGCCGGCGCGCCTCACCCTCGACCCCTTTCCGAACCGGTCCTTCGGGGGCCGCGTGACCCGGGTGGCCCCCTACGTCCAGGACATCCAGGAGCAGAACCGCACCTTTGAAATTGAGGTCGATTTCGACGACGCGGACTTCGCGCGCACGCTCCTTCCCGGGACCTCGGCCGACATCGAGATCATTCTCAAGGCGGTCGAGAACGTGGTGCGCATGCCGACCTACGCCCTGCTCGAAGGGGACAGGGTCCTGCTCTTCAACGACGGGCACCTCAAGGCCGTCGAGGTCAGGACCGGGATGCGCAACTGGCAATTCACGGAGGTCAAGGAAGGGCTCGAGGAGGGGGTGCCGATCGTCGTGTCCCTCGATCGCGCCGAGGTCAAGGAGGGCGCCCGCGCCCGTATCCGGGACGAGATGAGCGGGCCGACGGACGGGACGTGATCGAGCTCCGGGGGCTGACGCGCCATTTCCACGTGGGGGACCAGACGGTCCACGCCCTGCGGGCAGTCAGCCTGGCGGTCCCGGATGGAGACTACCTGGCGCTGATGGGCCCCTCCGGATCGGGGAAGTCCACCCTCCTGCACATCCTCGGCTGTCTCGATCGCCCCACGAGCGGCTCCTACGTCCTGGACGGGCACGAGGTCGGCTCCCTGCCGGAGGGGGAGCTGGCGGAGATCCGCAGCCGCAAGATCGGCTTCGTGTTTCAGTTCTTCCACCTGGTCCCGCGCCTGACCGCCGCCGGAAACGTCGAGCTGCCGATGATCCTGGCCGGCATCCGTCCCGGGGAGCGCCGCGCCCGCGCTGCGAAGGCGCTGGCCGCGGTCGGGCTGACCGACCGCGCCTCCCACCGGCCGGACCAGCTTTCGGGAGGGCAGAGGCAACGGGTGGCGATCGCCCGAGCCACGGTGATGGGACCCTCGATCCTCCTGGCGGACGAGCCGACGGGGAACCTCGACCGGGCCTCGGGGCGCGAGATCATCGAGCTGATCGAACGCATGAACCGCGATGGTCTGACCGTGGTCGTGGTCACGCACGACCCGGAGATCGGCGGGAGGGCGCGCCGCATCCTCAAGCTGGTGGACGGCCGCATCGCGTCCGACGGCGGTCCGTCATGAACGCCCTCGACCTGCTGCGTTTCGCGTGGGCGGCGCTCAAGGGGCACCGGCTGCGGACCATCCTGACGCTGGGCGGGATGTCGATCGGGGTGGGAGCGGTCATCCTGCTGACCGCCCTGGGCGAGGGGGCGCGGGCCTACGTCACCAACGAGTTCATGGCGCTCGGCAGCAATCTCCTGATCGTGCTGCCGGGGAAGACCGAGACGACCGGCAACGCCCCGATCCTCGGGGGCACCGCCCGCCCGCTGACGCTCGAAGACTGCGAGGCGATCCTGAGACACAGCCGGCGGGTGCGGCGGCTGGCGCCGCTTTCGGTCGGCTCGGCGCGGATTGGCCATGGAGAAAGACGCCGCGAAGTGACCGTCCTCGGCTCGACCCCCGAGCTTCTCCCGGTCCGCCGCCTCGAGGTCGGAATCGGACGCTTCCTCCCCGACGTCGAGATCGATCGCGGCGCGCCGGTGGCGGTCATCGGCCGGACGGTGCAGATGGAGCTGTTCGGGCCCGAGAACCCCCTCGGGCAGCCGATCCGGATCGGCGACTGGCGCTTCCGGGTCGTCGGCGTCATGGCCGCGAAGGGGCAGTCGCTGGGGCTGAACATGGACGATGTCGTCATCGTCCCGGTGGCCAGCTCGATGCGACTGTTCAACCAGCTCTCCCTGTTCCGCATCCTGATCGAAGTCGGGGCGCACTCGGAGATCGACTCCGCGCGGCAGGACGTCCTGGACATCCTCAGGGAGCGCCACGAGGGGGAGGAGGACGTCACCGTCCTCACGCAGGATTCGGTCCTGGGGGCGTTCAACCGCATCCTCGGCGCCCTGACGCTGGCTCTTGCCGGGATAGCGGCCATTTCGCTGTCGGTCGCCGGCATCGGCATCATGAACGTCATGCTGGTGTCGGTTTCGGAGCGCACTCCCGAGGTCGGCCTGTTGAAGGCCCTGGGGGCGACGCCGCGCCAGATCCTGAAGGTCTTCCTGGTCGAGGCGGTGCTCCTGTCCGCGGCCGGCGGGCTGCTCGGCCTCCTGGTCGGCTATCTGGGATCGGCCATTCTGTCGCAGGCCTTCCCGGCGCTGCCGACCCGTCCGCCGACCTGGGCGGTGGCCGCGGCCACCGCGGTGTCGCTCGCCGCCGGCGCCCTCTTCGGCGTCCTGCCGGCGCGCCGGGCGGCGAGGCTCGACCCCGTGATCGCCCTGGCGGGGAGGTAGGCGCGTGCGCGCGATCGATCTGACGCGGCTCGCCCTGGGTGCCGTCGCCGGGCACCGCCTGCGTTCGGCACTGACCATGCTCGGCATCGCCATCGGCATCGCCTCGGTCATCCTGCTCACTTCGATAGGCGAGGGGATCCGGCTCTACGTCCTGAGCGAGTTCACCCAGTTCGGCACGAACATCATCGCCGTCAACCCGGGCAAGTCGGACACCACCGGGGGCAACCCGACCGCCATGGCCGGCACCATCCGCAAGCTGACGATCGAGGACGCCGAGGCGCTGCGCCGCATCCCGCAGGTCGAGGCCTCCATGCCGGTCGCCTTCGGCAACGCGCGGGTCGAGCACGGCGAGCGCGGAAGGAGCGTCCTGATCTATGGCGTCACCGCCGACGTGCCGCGCGTCTGGAGGTTCGGCGTGCGCCATGGACGGTTCCTGCCCGAAGGCGATCCCCGGCACGGCTCGCCGCTGGTCGTCCTGGGGATCAAGTTGAAGCGCGAGGTGTTCGGGGAGGACAACGCCCTGGGGGAGCGTGTGCGCATCGGCGGCCGGCCGTTCCGCGTCATCGGCGTGATGGAGCCGAAGGGCCAGTTCCTCAACCTCGACCTGGACGACACGGCGTTCGTTCCGGTGGCGGAGGCCATGAGCCTGTTCAACCGCGACGATTTGATCGAGATCGACGTGGCCTTCCGGAGCGCCGCCGCCCGTGACCAGGTGGTGGCGGACGTCCGGCGCATCCTGCAGGATCGCCACCAGGGGGAGGAGGACTTCACCATCACCACGCAGGAGTCGATGCTGTCCACCCTGGACCGCATCATCGGGGTGGTCACCAAGGCGGTCGGGGCAATCGGCGGGATCTCCCTGGTCGTCGGCGCCATCGGCATCCTGACGATGATGTGGATCTCGGTCAACGAGAGCACCGCCGAGATCGGCCTCCTGCGCGCCCTGGGCGCCCGCCGCGGCCAGGTCCTGGCGTTCTTCCTGCTGCAGGCCGCCCTGCTCGCCACCGCCGGGGGCGCGCTCGGCGTTTTCGCCGGCATCGGAATCGCCCGCACCCTGAAGGTCGTCCTGCCGCGCCTGCCGGTGAACACCCCGCTCCACTACGTCTTCGCCGCGCTCATTCTCTCGTTCGTCGTCGGGCTCCTCAGCGGCGCCCTCCCGGCGCGCCGCGCCGCCGGGCTCGATCCGGTCGAGGCCCTCCGCGCCGAGTAGCAGGCCGGCGCGGCCCGGGGCCCGCGCGCGCGGCACGGCTCGCGCGGACAGGGCCGGGCTTCGCGCGCGCTCGCCTCGCCGTCGCGCGCCTGCCCCGCTGAAAGGCGCGGGGCCCCGGCGCGCTCCGGACGGCCGCGCGAGCAAATCCCGGGCCGCGCCGGCCTGCTACTCGGTCGGGGTCCTTCGATCAAACGCGATCAAGCGTCCTTCCGTCCTTCGCGGCGGGAACGGTCACTTGGCGTCGTGGAAGATGATACCGAGGCTGTACCGGGTGCCGGAGTGGAGGCGGCTTACGCCGTGGCGCACCTGTGCGTGGTAATGGCCGCGGGTGCCCCTGACCGGGCGGTCGTGGGTGCCGAAAAGGATGATCTCCCCCTGCTCGAGCGCGATCGCTTCGCCGCGCGACTGGGCCCGGGGGCGCTGCTCGACGATCAGGAAATCGCCGCCGCTGTAATCGATCCCCCGGCGGCTGAGGACACAGGTGAGCTGCAGGGGGAAGACCACGTCGCCGTAAAGATCCTGGTGCAGACAGTTGTAGCCCCCGGTCTCGTAGCGCAGCAGGAGGGGGGTCGGCTTCGTCTGGCCGCGCCGCCGGCAGGCATCCAGGAACCGCGCGTGCGCGGGCGGAAAGCGCGCGCGCGTCCGCCAGGCCTTCATCCAGTCGCCGGCAATTGCCGCGAGCGGCGGGTAGGCGCACTCGCGCAACTCGCGCACCAGAGGAGGCAGGGGGGCGGCGAAGTACCTGTACTCACCCTTCCCGAAGCGGAAGCGCTCCATGTCGACGCGGCTTCTGAAGAGAGCCTCGTCCGCGTACAGCGCGACCAGGCCGGCGCACTCTTCGGGCGTCAGCAGGGGCGCGTCCGTTTTCGCCCAGCCGAGATCCCACAGCGAGCGCCCGATCGCGCCCCAGTCGAGCCGATCGAGGCGCGCGCCGATGCCGGGCCCCGCGCTCACGGCCTCATTCCGGGTCCGCCGGCCGGCAGACTCTGCAGGGGCGGTAGCCGACGGATCGGGCGTCGGCGACCGAGGCGAACACCACGCGGCTGTCGTCGCGCATGCGCTGCGCGTCGGGGCAGCCGACGCGGCACAGGATCCCGGTCGTGGCGCATCCTTCCAAAACCGGCGTCGCTCTCTCGAGGCCGATGAGCCCCCGCTTGGCGTCCAGCCCGAAGGCGTACCCGCCCAGCCCGCCGTCGCTCCTGAGGACGCGGTGGCAGGGGACGAGGATCGGCACGGGGTTGCGGCCCAGGGCCGTGCCGACCGCGCGCACGGCGTCCGGGCGCCCGATGCGCCGGGCGATCCAGGAGTAGGAGCGCGTCTCGCCGAACGGGATGCGGTGCGTCAGGGCGAGGACCTTGCGCTGGAACGGCCGCAGGCCGGTGAAATCGACCGGGACGGAGAAGAAGGAACGCCGCCCCGCGAAGTACTCATGCAGCTCCTGCCGGGCGCGCCCGGCCAGCCGCGCCGCCGCCCGGGAAGGGGGCGCGCCGGCGCCGCCGCCGGGGCGGACCAGGCGGACGCCGCGATCCGACGCCTCGACGTCGATCCGGGCGGCGAAGCGCTCCCAGCTCCGGTTCTCCCGCAGCCGGTCCAGGACCCGGCGTGTGAGGTCGGCGCCGGCCGGGACGGGGCGGAAATGGGCGACCAGCGACTGGTCGATCTGCTCCCGGGTCATCGGGACGGGCGTGGTCATCGTTCGCCTCCTTGAAGTGCGGCGCGCAGGATGGACTTGCCGCGGGCGAGCTGGCTCTTCACCGTGTTGATCGAGATGCCGCGGACGCGCGCCAGCTCATGGTAGGACAGGCCGTCCACGTAACGCAGGGCGAGCAGGATGCCCGCCTCGCGCGGCACGCGCAGGAGCGCCCGCTTCAGATCAAGACGCCGTCCCGCGCCGCCGGCCGCCTCCTCGAACCGGAGCCCCTGCCCCCCGGCGGCCCTCTCCTCTCCCGCCTGCTGGAGGATCGGGCGGCCGGCGCGCCGTCGCAGCTCGTCCACGCAGACGTTGGTCGTGATGCGGTACAGCCAGGTGGACACGGCCCATTCGGGGCGGTAGCTGCGGGCGGAGCGAAAGAGCCGGAGCAGGGCCCGCTGCACCGCGTCCTCGGCGTCCGCCCGGTTGCCGAGGAGCCGCCAGGCCAGGGTCAGGAGGCGCGCGCTGTAACGGTTGACCAGATCGGCGAAAGCCCGCTCGTCGCCTGCGGCCACCCTCTTCATCAGCGCCCGGTCCGCGGTGATCATCACCTGCTTATACCCGCCGACCCGGCGCGTCGGGTGGAATTCAGATGGCGTCGAGGCCGTCCCGGATGTCGCGCAGGAGATCGCGCCAGTCTTCGACGCCGATCGAGAGGCGCACCAGGCCGTCGGTGATGCCGGCCCGCTCCATGTCCTCGGGCGACAGCTCGGAGTGGGTCGTGGTGCGCGGGTGGCAGGCGAGCGACTCGACGCCGCCGAGACTGACCGCGTCGCGCAGGATCCGGAGCGAGCGCAGGAAGGTGAAAGCCGCCATCTTCCCTCCCTTCAGGTCGAGCGTCATGATCCCCCCGGGGAAGTCGCACTGCGCGTCGCGGATATTGATCTGCTCCGGGTCGGTGAACAGGGACGGGTAGAGGACGCGGCGCACGGCCGGGTGCCCCTGCAGGCCCTCGGCGATCCGCTGGGCGTTCTTGCTCTGCCGGTTCATGCGCAGGGTGACGGTCGGCAGCCGGCTGTCGAGGAGCCAGCATTCGTCCGGCTGCAGGATGTTGCCCAGGATGGCGCGCGTGCCGCGCAGGTGCGTGATCATCTCCTCGTCGGCCGAGAGGACCACGCCGGCCAGCATGTCGCTGAAGCCGTTCAGGTACTTCGTTCCGGAGTACACCACCAGGGCGACGCCGAGGGCGAGCGGGTGCTGGAAGGCCGGGCCCAGAAACGTGTTGTCGACGACGACCAGCGGAGCGTCCGGGTGGCGGCGCGCCGCCTCGACGGCGCGGCGGATGTCCACCATGCGCAGGGTCGGATTGGCGGGCGTCTCCAGGTAGACGATGCGCAGATTGCCCGCCGTCGCGATGGCGGCGTCGAGGGCCGCTCCGTCCCCGGCCGGCACGCCGATCGTCCGGACGCCGAGCGGCCGGAGCAGCGTGTCGAACAGGTGCTGGGTGCCGCCGTAGACCGGGATCGTGTGCACCACGCTCCAACCGGGGCCGCACAACGACAGGAGGACGGTCGAGATCGCCGCCATCCCCGAGTTGAACACCGCCGCCGCTTTCGCCCCCTTCTCCAGGGGAACGATCTGGTCCTCCAGGATCTCGGCGTTCGGATGGGACAGGCGGGAGTAGATCAGATCGACGTTCTCGTCCGCTGCCGGACGGACCTTTCCGAGGGCGATCGCGAAGGCGCGCTCGGCCGACTCGGGACTGTTGAAGACGTAGGTCGAGGAGCGGAACACGGCAGGCCTCGCCGATCCGACGGACAGGCGGGGGTCGAAGCCGCGCGTCAGCACGGCGGTCGTCGGGCGGACGACGTACGGGATCACTCTCTTGTTCATGAGGGCCTCCGGCGGATCGGGCCTTCATTATAGTCCGCAGCGCCTCCTTCCGCCCCGTCCCGCGAGCGGCTACAATGGCCGCTTCACGGAGATCAGACGACGATGCAGCCCGCAAAACGACGTTCGGCGGCCCTGGTCGAGGGACCGGGGCGCGCGCCGGCGCGTGCCATGCTCAAGGCGGTCGGTCTCACGGACGACGACCTGGCGAAACCGCTGGTGGGTGTGGCGAACACCTGGATCGAGGTCATGCCGTGCAACGTGCACCTGCGCGAGCTGTCGGCCTGGGTCAAGGAAGGGATCCGGGCTGCGGGCGGCACGCCGATCGAGTTCAATACCATCGCCGTTTCGGACGGCATCAGCATGGGCACCGAGGGGATGAAGGCGTCCCTGGTCAGCCGCGAGGTGGTGGCCGATTCGATCGAGCTCGTGGTGCGCGGCCACCTGCTCGACGCCGTGGTGGCGCTGGCCGGCTGCGACAAGACCATTCCCGGCACGGCGATGGCCCTGGCCCGCCTCGACCTGCCCGCGCTGGTCCTCTACGGCGGGTCGATCGCGCCCGGCGCCTTCCGGGGCCGCGACGTGACCATCCAGGACGTGTTCGAGGCGGTCGGCGCGCACGCCGCGGGCCGGATGAGCGCCGAGGATCTGCGCGAGCTCGAAGACCATGCCTGTCCCGGCGCCGGGGCCTGCGGGGGGCAGTTCACGGCCAACACCATGGCGACCGCCCTGGAGTTCCTGGGCCTGTCGTCGATGGGGAGCGCCGGGGTGCCGGCCACCGACCCGGCCAGGAGGGACGTGGCGCGCGCGGCGGGGGGCCTGGTGATGGAGGCGCTGGGCGCCGATCGGCGGCCGGGCCGGATCCTGACACGCGGCGCCTTCGAGAACGCCATCGCCTCGATCGCCGCGACCGGCGGATCGACCAACGGCGTTCTCCACCTGCTGGCGCTCGCCCGGGAGAGCGGCGTGCCGCTTCGGATCGACGACTTCGACCGCATCAGCCGGAAGACGCCGATTCTCGCCGACCTCAAGCCGGGCGGCCGCTTCGTCGCCACGGACATGCAGCGCGCCGGCGGCACGCGCCTCCTGGCGCGGCGGCTTCTGGAGGCCGGGCTCCTGCACGCCTCGGAGATGACGGTCTCCGGACGGACGATCGGCGACGAGGCCCGTGAGGCGCGCGAGACCTCCGGGCAGCAGGTGATCCGCCCGCTCTCGGACCCGGTCCAGAAAACCGGCGGGCTGGCCATCCTGAGAGGAAACCTCGCCCCCGAGGGGTGCGTGGTCAAAATGGCGGGACACGCCCGCTCGCGGCACCGCGGCCCGGCGCGCGTCTTCGATCGCGAGGAGGACGCCTTCGCCGCCGTGCAGGCGCGGCGCATCGCGCCCGGCGACGTCGTCGTGATCCGCTACGAGGGGCCGAGCGGCGGGCCCGGCATGCGCGAGATGCTCGCCGTCACCGCCGCCCTTGTCGGCCAGGGGCTCGGCGGGCAGGTGGCCCTCCTCACCGACGGCCGCTTCTCCGGCGCCACGCACGGGTTGATGGCCGGGCACGTCGCCCCGGAGGCGGCGCGCGGCGGCCCGATCGCGGCGGTGCGCGAAGGGGACCTGGTCGTGTTCGACGTCGAGGCGCGCCGCCTCGACGTCGAACTCACCGACGGCGAGATCCGCGCCCGCCTCCAGTCCTGGCAACCGCCCGCCCCGCGCTACGCGCGCGGTGTATTCGCTAAATACGCCCGGCTGGTGTCGTCGGCCAGCGAAGGCGCCGTCACCGGCTGAGCGGGGCCGGGCTCCCCCGCGCGGCACGGCTCGCGCGGATGGGGCCGGGCTTCGCGCGCGCTTCGCCTCGCCGTCGCGCGCCTGTCCCCGCTGGAAAGCGCGGGGCCCCGGCGCGCTCCGGACGGCCGCGCGGGGGAGCCCGGCCCCGCTCAGCCGGTCGGCGCCTGGTCCGCGCGACACCTTGCGTTATGATCACAGAGGTGAAGGGGATCGAATGACTCCCATACGGCCGGCACGGCTCAAGCCCGGGGTGACGATTGAGGAGGTGGCCGCGCGCGCGGCGCGGCCGGCCGGCGCGTCCCCGGCCGCACCGCGGGTCGTCCGCGGCAGGGCGCTCATTTTCTGGGACCCGAAGCGCCCCGGCAGGAAGCAGGACGCCATCGACACCGACCAGATCACGCCGTCGTCCGATTGCGTGTCGGAGAGCCTGGCGACGCTCGATGAACGCTGGAAGGCGGGCGCGTTCCGCCACCTGATGCCCGATTTCCGCAGGCGGGTGCGCGCGGGCGAGAACTTCGTGATCGCCGGCGACCGCTTCGCGATCGGATCGTCGCGCGAGATGTCCCCGGCGGGACTCAAGGGCGTCGCCGAGGAGGCCGGGCTCGATCTGGTCATCCTCTGCGGCGGCAACATGGGGGACATTTTCCGGCGCAACGCCATCAACCTGGGCCTGCACGTGGCGCAATCCCCCGAGGCCGTGGAGGAGGCGCGGGACGGCGACGAATTCGCCTTCGACGTCGGCACGCGCGGAATCACCAACGTCACCCGCGGCAGGAGCTACCGGCCGCTTCCGCTGACCGGCAAGGAGGAAGAGATCCGCAGGACCGGCGGCATCCTCGAGGCCGGCCGGCGCGAGTTTCCCGGGTCGATAGGGCGCGAGCCGCGCGTCGAGTTCCCGGGCGGGCGGCAGGCGCGCATGATGACGCTGACCGAGCAGATCGTCTGGGCCCATCGCGTCGACCGGGACGCCGAGGTCCGGCCCGGGGCGACCCTGCGCGTCTACGCGGATCTGCTCCCGGCCTCCGACGGCACGGCGCCTTTCGCCATTCACACCTTCAACCGGATCTCCGGGGGGAGCGCCATCGACCCGCGCCAGGCGGCCATCGCCAGCGACCATTTCGTGTTCACCGGCAGGCCCGAGGACGATCGGCAGACCTCGATCTCGATGGAATTCGCCCGCCTGCACGGCATCGGCAAGCCGCACTACGCCGCCCCCGGCGACGGCATTTTTCATTTCTATTTCCCGGAGCAGGGGCTGATCGTCCCGGGCGGGTTCTACCCGGGCGCCGATTCGCACAGCCGCGCCTACGGCGCGTACGGAGCCGTCGGCATCGGCGTCGGCTCGACCACGCTCGGCTTCGGGTGGGCGACCGGATCCGTCTATTTCACCCTGGCGCGGGCGCGCCGCGTCGTGTTCTCCGGGACGCTGCAACCGTGGGTGACCGGCAAGGACATCGTTCTCGATCTCCTGCGCCGCTGGGGGGCGTCCCAGTCGTCCGGCATGTCGGTGGAATTCGTCGACGCGGGCCTCCAGCTCCCGATGCCCTGCCGGAATACGATCGCCAACATGATGGCCGAGGGGGAGGCGCAGAACGGCATCTTCGCCCAGGACAAGATCACCGAGGCCTGGTACCGCGCGCGCCACATTCCGCTGCCGTATCCGCGGCTCGAATCGGGAGCGGAGGCGCGCTTCGAGATCGACGAGGCGCTCGATCTGACCGCGGTGCAGCCGATGATCGCGCGGCCGTTCAGCCCCGGCAACGCCCACCCTGCCGAGGAGGTGGCGAGGGAGAGGCTGACGTTCGACAAGGCGCTCATCGGCTCGTGCACCAACGGCTCGTACGACGATCTGCTGGGCGCGGCGCTCGTGATCCGCGCCGCCCGCGAAAGGGGCCGCCGGCGCGTGGCCGGGAGCGTGCGTTTCGTGATCTTCCCCGGCAGCGGCAGCGTGCGGCAGGAGATCGAGCGGGCCGATCCGCGGCTCGCGGGGGAATCGATCGCCGCTGTGTTCCGGAGCGTGGGCGGGGAGATCCGCCGATCCTGGTGCGGTCCCTGTTTCGGCCAGGGCGAAGACGCCCTGAAACCCGGAGAGCGCGCCATCACCTCGTTCAACCGCAACTGGCAGAACCGCATGGGCGTCGGCGGCGAGGGCTTCCTGGCCAGCCCCGCGGTCGTCGCCGCCTCGGCGATGGCGGGCTATATGGCCCCGCCTTCCGAGATCGGACTGGCGTGGCGGCCGGAGGAATTCGCGGTCTGATCGCGGCGCATTTCGCACCGGTTCCGGGGATGCAATTCGGGCCATGATTCGCGAACGTGTAGACTCCCGCCATAAGCAGTGATAGGCTTCGCGGTCTTGGACACATCCGCGCTGCTGGAAGCGCGGACACATGAGGGAGGAACATGGCTCGAACTCCTGATGTCGCGGGCGCGCTGGAGGCGATCATCACCAGGACGCTGAAGGCGACGATGGGTCCCCGCATGAGAAAGGTGGACAGCCAGCTGAAGCGGCTGGAGCGGAGGCTCAAGAAAATCGCGGCGCTGCGTGGCCGCAGGGCCAAGGTCGCACGAGGCAGGGCCGCCGGCCGCAGGCGGGGTAAGAGAGGACGGCCGGCGATGAAAAGCCGCAGGCGGGGCCGGAGATCAAGGCGATAGGTCCCATGCGATCGGACTCCTGGAGTCGCGGATGGCCCGGCAGCGGGGGAGGCGTCCATACGCTGCCGCCGGGCTCCAGGAGCCGGATCCTGCACGGGCCGACCCGGCGGGACTTTCTCAGGTCCTGCGGCACCTCAGCGCTGGCGATTGCGGCCGTCGAACTGATCCCAGGCGCGTTCGTGACCCGCCGCGCCGCCGGCGCCGTCCCGCCGCCGGACCGGCTGGAGGCGCTCGGCGCGGTGGCGCTCGACAGGGCGCGCTCCCTCGGGGCGAGCTACGCCGACATCCGCATCAATCGATATCGCACGCAGACCGTGCTTCTCCGCTCGACCCCCGACTGGGCCACCGGCGCGATCAATAACGTCCCCTCGGTCACGGACGAGGAGAGCTTCGGCTTCGGCGTGCGGGTCATCCACGGCGGCGCCTGGGGGTTCGCCGCCAGCGCCGACGTGGACAAGGACACGATCGCGCGGATGACCACGGAGGCGGTGGGCATCGCCAGGGCGCACGCGAAGCTGCGCGGCGAGCCGGTGCGTCTCGCGAAGGTTTCGCCCGCCGGGGACACCTACCGGACTCCGATCGAAAAAGATCCGTTCGGCGTCGGCATCGCCGCGAAGATCGGCCTCCTGCGACAGGTCGGCGACGAGGTCAGAAAGGTCCCGGGCATTTTCTCCGTCACCGGGTTCATGGAGCAGCGCCAGGAAGACCGCTTCTTCGCTTCGACCGAAGGCAGCGTCATCCGCCAGACGATCGTGCAGGTTTCTCCCGAATACACGGCCGTCGCCCGCGATCTGAAGGCCCGCAAGACGAAGACGCGCACCTTCCGGCCGGACGCCGTCTGCGGCGGGTACGAGTTCATCGAGCGGGCGGGCATGGTGGAGAGCGCCCGCCGGATCGGCGAAGAGGCGGTGAACCACCTGAAGGCGCCGCCGGTCGCGGCCGGGAGGAAGGACCTCGTCCTTCTCCCCACGCACCTGGCGCTGACCATCCACGAGTCGATCGGCCACTCCACCGAGCTGGATCGCGCCCTGGGCTACGAGGCCAACTTCGCGGGCACGTCGTTTCTGACCACGGACAAGCTCGGGAAGTTCCGCGTCGGCTCGGACCTCGTCAACATCTTCGGCGACCGCATCCTGCCGCAGGCCCTCTCGACCTGCGGCTACGACGACGACGGCGCGCGCACGAAGCGGTTCCCGATCCTGAAGAACGGGATCTTCGTCGGTTACCAGACGACGCGCGAGCAGGCCCACTGGATCGGGCAGGAGGAGTCGATGGCCTGCTGCTACGCCGACTCGTACGCCTCGGTGCCGTTCCAGAGGATGCCGAACGTCTGGCTGGCGGCCGGCGAGAAGCCGTGCTCGCTCGACGACCTGGCGGCCGGCGTGGACGACGGCATCCTGATCGACGGGCGCGGGTCGTACTCGATCGATCACCAGCGCTACAACTTCCAGTTCGGCGGCGACGCCTTCTGGGAGATCAAGAACGGCAAGGTCGGGCCGATGATCGCCGACGTCGCCTACCAGAGCCGCACCCCCGATTTCTGGCGGGCCTGCGATCGGATCGGCGATCAGTCGACCTGGCGGAACGTGGGGCTCAACCGCGACGGCAAGGGGGAGCCGGGCCAGATCAACGCCATGAGCCACGGCTGCGCCGCGTCGCGCTTCCGCGGCATCACGGTCATCCGCACCGAGTAGGCGCGGGCAGGGCAGGAGCTTCGAGACGTGCGCTGGGACCGCGACGAGGCGAAGAAGACGATCGAGCGCATCCTGTCGCTCGCCGGGCCCGGCGAGTGGGAAGTCGAATTGAGCGCGCGCACCTCCTCCCACACGCGCTTCGCCCGCAACGAGATCAGCACCTCCGGCTTCGTCGAGGACGCGGACCTGAGCGTGACGGCGCGCCGGGACGGCCGCAGCGGCACCGTCGGCACCAACGATCTCTCCCCCGCGGGCCTCCAGGCGGCGATCGCGCGCGCGGCGGAGATGCGCGACCTCATGCCGGTCGATCCCGAGGCGGTGGAGATGCTGCCGGCACAGAAGTATCCCGTCCTCGAGAAGTACGATGACGCGACGGCCGCCGCCCGGGCCGCCGAGCGCGCCTCCGGAGTGAAGGCGACCCTTTCCCTGGCGCGACGCCGGGCCCTGACGGCGGCCGGGTATTTCGAGAACGGCGTCAGCCACCGCGCGATCCGCAGCAGCAAGGGAAACTTCGGCTACCACCTGTCGACCGACGCCGAGATCTCGGT
>JACOUZ010000158.1 GCA_016177515.1 Acidobacteriota bacterium | reverse complement strand
CTTGATCCAGGGGAGCAGGCTGGCGGTCTGCGTGCCGAAGTGAATGACCGGCGTGCCGGGGGTGACCGACTGGAGGATCCGCCGCGTGTGCGGCAGGGCGAACTCGCGATAGTCCGCCGGATCGAGACAGCCGACCCAGGTGTCGAACAGCTGCACCGCCTGGGCCCCCGCCGCGATCTGGGCGTTGAGGTAGGCGACCGTGAGGCGCGAGATCTTCTCCAGCAACGAGTGCCAGGCCCCCGTGTCCTTCATGAAGAACGCCTTGGTCTTGACGTAGTGGGTCGATCCGCCCCCTTCGATCATGTAGGAGGCCATGGTGAAGGGGGCGCCCGCGAAACCGAGGAGCGGCACGTCGGCCGGCAGCGCCCCTCGGGTGCGCCGGATCGCTTCGAACACGAAACCGACGGATTCCTCGAGATCCGGCTCGCGGAGGCGATCGACGTCCTCCGGCGTGCGCAGCGGCGGATCGATCGAGGGCCCCTCTCCCTTGTTGTACGCCAGACGGAGACCGGTCCCCAAGACCGGCAGCAGGAGATCGGCGAAGATGATGGCGGCGTCAACCCGGAGGCGCTCGACGGCGTACACCGTCACCTGGGCCACCAGGTCCGGGTCGCGGCAGATGTCGAGAAACGAGCGCCTGGCGCGCACCTGGCGGTACTCCCGCATGTAGCGTCCGGCCTGGCGCATCAGCCAGATCGGCGTGACGGAGGCCGGCTCGCGCCGGCAGGCGCGCATGAACGCGCTGTCGCGAAGGAGGTCGTGCCCGCGGCCGGCCCGGTCCCCGGGCGCGAGCCGAACCGCGGCGACCGCGGCCTGGCGCGCCGCACCGGGGGTCGCCGCACCGGCAGGCGCTGGGCCGGCAGGCGCTGGGCCGGACGGGGGCGCGCCCGTGGGGCCGCCGACCTTGCCGCCCAGGATCGCGTGGCATTTCTGGCTGGCCTCCCGCACCAGCGGCCCCATCTTCGGGTGGGGCGGCTCGACGTCGACCTGGATGCCATGGTTGCGCAGGCTCTCGCTCGCGATCGGGCCGACCGAGGCGACGACTCCGCGCGCCAGGGCGGCGCGCACGCGCTCGTCCAGGCCGCCGTCGCGGGCGACCTGCATCACGTTCTCGACCTGGTTGGCGTTGGTGAACAGGACGACCGGCACCTGGCCGCCGGCAATTGCTGCGAGCGCCGCCTTGAGCGGAGCGACGTCGAGCGGCAGCCCCCAGCGGTAGACGGGGACGCGCGTCACCTCGGCGCCCCGTTCCTTGAGCCCCTGCAGGAGCTCGAGGTTGCTGATGCCGTACTCCTGCACCGCCACCCTCTGGCCCGCAACCGGGGCCTGCCGGTCGAGCGTCTCGAGGAGCTCGTGCCAGGTGTTCGGCTCGGGGACGGTGATCCCGGGATCGAGCCCCAGGGCGCGCAGGGCCGCGACCGGCTTCGGACCGCGGCAGACCCTGGGGGCCTTCGCCAGGCATTCCAGGATCCGTTCGCGCGGGTGGCGCGTCTCGAGGGCCTGGACGAGGGTCCGCAAGCCGACGCCGGTCAGAAAGATGAGGAGATCGAACCGCCCGGCCAGGAAGTTCTCGCCGAAAGCCAGGGCCTCGTGATTCTCTTCGAGGGGGATCTCACGCATCGAGGGGGCGACCAGCGGCCGGCCGCCGTGACTCTCGATCAGGCGGGACATCTCGACCGCCAGGCGGCTCTCGAACGCCCCTACCCGCAGGCCGTCAAATCCTTTGCTTGCCTGGGCCGTGCCGGGCATCATGGCTCCCCGGGACCGGTCAGGTCCCATTACGGGGCCATCCTACCAAATCGTCCTTGCGCCACCTCGGGTGAGGCGCCAGATTATAGTTGACAGATAAGTACACTTTAAATAGACTTACGACCGTCGCTGCGAAAAAACATCCGGCGTTCCGGGGGCGATACGAAATTGAAAGTCACGGCCCAGGAAGAATACGGACTCAGGTGCCTGTTGCAGATCGCCCGCCGCCAGGTGAGCGGCAGGGGCGGGCCGGTCACCCTGGGGGAAATCGCCAGGGAGGAGGGCCTGACCGTCCCGCACGTGGCCAAGCTGATCCGCACCCTGCGCAAGGCGGGCCTCGTCCGGAGCCTGCTCGGGCGCACGGGAGGGTACTCCCTGGCACGGGGCGCCGGCCAGATCAGCGTCGCCGAGGTCCTGGCGGCCCTCGGCGGCGGCCGGCTGTACGACACCGCCTACTGCGAGAGACACGCCGGGGACCTCAAGGTCTGCATGCACATGGTGGACTGCTCCATCCGCTCCCTCTGGGGGGTGCTCGAGGTGCTCCTCGACCGGGTCCTGCGCCGCACGATGCTGTCCGAGCTCGTCAGCACCGAGAAGATGATGCACGCCGTGCTCGACGAGAGGGCCCCGGTCGCCTGTGCCGGCGGCGCCGCGGCGCACGCCTGCGTCGACTGCGGACAGGGAGGCCGGTGATGGCTTCGTCTTCGACCAGGACGATCCAGGATCTGACGCAGCGGGAGTACAAGTACGGCTTCGTCACCGACATCGAAGCCGAGACGGTGCCCCGCGGCCTGAGCGAGGAGATCATCCGCGCCATCTCGGCGAAGAAGAACGAGCCCGAGTTCATGCTGGAGTGGCGCCTGCGGGCCTTCCGCCACTGGCTGACCATGAAGGAACCGGCGTGGGCCAACGTGCGCTACCCGCCGATCGACTACCAGGACATCATCTATTATTCCGCTCCCAAGCTGAAGAAGCAGCCGAAAAGCCTGGAGGAGATCGACCCCGAGCTCCTGAAAACCTACGAAAAGCTCGGCATCCCTCTGGCCGAACAGCAGCGCCTGACCGGCGTGGCCGTGGACGCGGTGTTCGACAGCGTGTCGGTGGCGACGACCTTCAAGGAGAAGCTGAAGGAGCTCGGGATCATCTTCTGCTCCTTCTCCGAGGCGGTCCTGGAGCACCCCGGGCTGGTGAAGCAGTACCTGGGCTCGGTCGTGCCGCACAACGACAACTTCTTCGCGGCGCTCAACTCGGCGGTGTTCAGCGACGGCTCGTTCGCCTACATCCCGAAGGGGGTGCGCTGCCCGATGGAGCTGTCGACCTACTTCCGGATCAACGCCGCCGACACCGGCCAGTTCGAGCGCACGCTCATCATCGCCGACGAGGGGTCGCACGTCTCCTACCTCGAAGGATGCACCGCGCCGATGCGCGACACCAACCAGCTGCACGCGGCGGTCGTCGAGCTGGTCGCCCTGAAAGGCGCGACGCTCAAGTACTCGACGGTGCAGAACTGGTACCCGGGCGACAAGGAGGGGAAGGGCGGCATCTACAACTTCGTCACCAAGCGCGGCAAATGCCTGGGCGATCATTCCAAGATCTCCTGGACCCAGGTCGAAACCGGGTCGGCCATCACCTGGAAGTACCCCTCCTGCATCCTGCAGGGGGTCGATTCGATCGGCGAGTTCTACTCGGTGGCCGTGACCAACAACTTCCAGCAGGCCGACACCGGCACCAAGATGATCCACATCGGACGCAACACCCGGAGCACGATCATCTCGAAGGGCATCTCGGCCGGACACGGCCAGAACACCTACCGCGGGATGGTGAAGATCATGAAGGGGGCCGCCGCGGCGCGCAACTACTCGCAGTGCG
>JACOUZ010000171.1 GCA_016177515.1 Acidobacteriota bacterium | reverse complement strand
CCTGGCAACGGTCGGGGTCGGACGCGCGCCGCACAACGTCGTTCTCTACGGCGGAATGATATGGGTGGCCAATGCCTTTGACAACGCTCTCTCGGTCATCGATCCTGAGGAGAACAAGGTCGTCGGGAGAGCCATCCCCGTCGGGGATCACCCACAGGGGTTCCTCGAGGTCGATGGCGAGCTGTGGGTGACAAACAGCTGGGGCTCCTCGATCGCGCGGCTGACCCGGAACGAGTAGGGTCGCGGAAGGTCAGGGAGCGTCCCGCAGGCCGTACTCCTTCATCTTGATCTGCAGGCCGCGGCGGGACAGGCCCAGCCTCTCGGCCGAGCGGGTGACGTTGCCGCCGGTCGCCTCGAGGACCGCCAGGATGAGGCGCCGCTGCGCGTCTCTTGCGACCGACCGCGTGGTGGTCTTGAGATCGGAGGCGCTCCCGTCCGTGGGCGGGGTCACGGGCAGGGGAGACGGGGCGGCCTCGGGGAGACTGAAATCCGCAGGGGTGAGGACAGGTCCCTCGGAGAAGAGCAGGGCGCGCTCGACCGCGTTCTCCAGCTCGCGCACGTTCCCGGGCCAGGAGCGCGAGGCGAGCGCCGCGAGCGCCTCGGGCGACGCGGTCGGCCGGGGTCGCTGAAGACGCCGGGCGGACTTTTCGAGGAAGACAGTGACCAGCGAGGGGATGTCCTCCCGCCGTTCGTGCAGGGGCGGGACGCGGATCTCCACGACCCGCAGCCGGTAAAGGAGGTCCTGCCGGAAGCGGCCCTGCTCCACCATGACCGCCAGATCGCGGTTCGTGGCGGCGACCAGCCGCACGTCGATGCGCCGGGGCTGAGTGCCTCCCACGCGGTCGATCTGGCCGTCCTGCAGGACCCGCAGCAGCTTCACCTGCGCCGGGAGTGGCAGCTCGCCGATCTCGTCGAGGAAAAGGGTTCCTTCGTGCGCCAGCTCGAACCGCCCTGGCTTGGCCCGGTCCGCCCCGGTGAAGGCCCCGCGCTCGTGGCCGAACAGCTCCGCCTCGACCAGCGTCTCGGGGAGCGCCCCGCAGTTGATCCGGACCAGCGGGCCCGCCTGGCGGGGAGAGAGACGATGGACCGCCTCCGCCACCAGCTCCTTGCCGGTTCCGGTCTCCCCGGTGATCAGCACGGTGGCGACGCTCGGGGCGACCCGCTCCACCATCTGGCGCACTGCGGCCATGGCCGGGCTGGCGCCGACCAGCCCGCAGCGCTCGTCCTGCGCCAGCGGCCCCTGAAACTCCTGCCGCGCCCGCCCGGCCTGTGCCACCGCTTTTCCGACGATTTCCAGGATCTTGTCGCGATCGAACGGCTTGGTCAGGAAGTCGTGCGCCCCGCGCTTCATCGCCTCGACCGCGGTCTCCACGGTCCCGTGCGCCGTGAGCAGGACCACGGGGATCTCCGGAAACTCCGCCCGCATCTCGACAAGCACCTCCAGCCCGTCCATCCCCGGCATTTTGAGATCGCAGATGACCAGGTCCGGATCCTGGGAGCGGACCTGCTCGAGCGCCTCCTTCCCCGAGGCGGCGCTGGCGACGAGGTAGCCGGCCTGGGTCAGCAAGGCGCCCAGGACTTTGCGGACATTCTGCTCGTCGTCGACGACCAGCACCTGGGCGCGGCGCTTCATGCGGCCTCCTTGGCGGGGGGGAGCGCGATGGTGAACACGGCGCCCAGGCCGGGGCGCCCTTCCACTCCGAGCGTCCCGCCGTGCGCCTCGACCACGCGGTGCACCAGAGCGAGGCCCAGCCCGGTGCCGCCAGGCTTGGTGGTGTGGAAGGGCTGGAAGAGCCGCGCCACCTGCTCGGGCGGGATGCCGGGGCCGTTGTCCTCGAAGCGGACGGTGATCCGGCCCGCCTCGTCCCGCCCGATCTCGACGCGCAGGAGACCGCCCGGTCCCGTGGCCTCGGCCGCGTTGCGGACCACGTTCGTGAACGCTCTCTGCAGTTGGTCCGGGTCGCCCAGCGCGCGTGCGGCGCCGTCTCCCACGCGCAGGTCCGCGCGCAGCTTCATGCCCGCGATCTCGGCGGCGCGCAGCACGCGGCGGGCGAGCTCCGCAACGTCCACCGCCTGGCGGCGGGGCGATCCGGGACGCGCGTAGTCCAGGAAATCGCCTACGACGCGCCCCAGCCGGCCGGTCTCCTCCTGGATCACCTCGAGCATCTCCCGGGTCTGGCCGGCGTCCGCACCCGTAGACAGGACCTGCGCGGCCCCATGGATCGCGCCCAGCGGGTTGCGCACCTCGTGCGCGAGGCCGGCTGCCATCTCGCCCACGGCGGCGAGCGCCTCGCGGCGCCGGGCCTCCGCCTGCGCCTCGATCCGATCGAGGCCGGCGAGGGCCTGGTTGCCGACGGCCAGGAAGGCGGCGGCCATCTCGGCCGAAGGGAACTCCCGCAGGTGCTCGCCGGCGATGGCGATCCAGCCGGCGAGGATGTCGCCGCGCAGAAGAGGGACCGCCAACTCCGCCCTGGACTCCTCCAGTTGCGCCAGGGCGGCGGCCGCGCGCTCCCGTCTCTCCCCCCAGGTCTCCGTCGCCTCAACCTCCAGGAACCGGCGCGTCACCGGTGAGCGCTCCCGCTCGAGCAGGGCGGGAAGGCCGCGATCGATCTCCGTCCGGGAGGTCGCGGCGTCCGGGTCGGATCGGTAGGCGAGCCTGAAGGGCTCGGCGGGGGCCCGCCGCAGGACGATCTCGATCCGCAGATTACCGGGCAGCCTCTTCAGCCCCGCATCGAACGCCTTCCACACCTCCCCCGGCGCTTGTGCCACGTGGAGTCCGCCGCTCACGGCGACCAGGGCCTGCGCCACCGGGTCACCGCCCCCGAGGAGCGATCGGAAGCCGGACAGGAGGGCCCTCCAGATGGG
>JACOUZ010000175.1 GCA_016177515.1 Acidobacteriota bacterium | reverse complement strand
CCCTCCTCGAGGACGCCGAGCGCCTGGCCCCACCGGCCTCCGTGCAGCAGTCCCCAGGCCAGGAAGAAGCGGCAGAGGAGGTAGTCGAATGCGTCCCCGACCTCGAGCGCCAGGCGCATCCCCTCCTGGGCCGCCTCGCAGCCGGCGCCGTACCGGGACTGCAGGCACTCGAAATAGGAGGAGCGGCCGATGTGCTGGGACAAGAGCAGGCGGTCGCCCGATCGCCGCGCCGCCGCGATCGCCGCGGCCGAGGCCTCGGCGTCCTCCGGGCGAAAGCCCCGGAGGAGAAGGCTCCAGTAAGCCGAGTAGCCGCGCGTGTGGGCCCGCAGGAGGTCGTCCTCGAGCCTGCGGGCGAGGGCCGCGGCCTGATCGGCGGCCTCCTGGAAGCGCGTCCGGTCGAACCACGAAACGGCGCTTCCGTAGTAAAACAGGCCCCTGGCCTCGCGATCGGCGCGCCCCCGCTCGCGCGCCAGGCCGACGAGGGCCTCGAAGTCCCCGGCCGCCTCCTGCATGTCACCCATGGAACGCCGCGCCGTGCCGACCTGCTCGAGGATCAGCATTTGCAGATCGCCCCGATCCGGCTCGGGCAGGCGGTCGACGAGGTCGTGGGCGCGGGTGAGATGGCCGATGGCTTCGCGGTGGGCGGATCGTCTCGAGGCGTTGTCGGCCGCGCGCCTCAGATGATCGACCGCGCCGCGGAGGTCTCCGGCGCGCTCGAAGTGGACTGCCAGCTCGGAGGCGATCTCGCCGGCGCGGGGACCGTAGACGGCGATGCCCCGCTCCCCGATCTTCCTGTGGAGACGAAGGCGCCGCGCCGGCGGCACGCGGTGGTACAGGACGTCCTGGTACATGGGGTGGATGAACTCGTAACGTGCCGTCACGGTTCCGTCCGGCAGCCCGCGGACGCCGGTCGGGCGCAGGAACTGTCCGCGCCGCGCCAGCCCGTCGCAGATCGATTCCGGCCGCGCCAGGTCGATCTCGAGGCCGGCGGCGACCGCGAGCGCCGGGAACTCGATCCCGGCCACGCTCGCCGCCTCCAGAACGCCCTGTTCCTCATCGGCGAGGCGGTCGATCTGCTTCTCGATCATCTCCCGCAGGCTCTCGGGGATGACGCTCTCGATCTCGCGCAAGACGACACCGGGATCGGGGGCCGCCGCCGCGCCGATCAGGTTCCGTCCGACCAGGTAGTCCACGACGTTGACCAGGAACAGCGGGTTGCCGCCGGTGCGTCCGTGGATCGGCCCGGCCATGGCGCCGGACAGCCGGGTATCCGGGAATCGCGCCGCCAGGTATTCGGCCACTTCGGCCTGCGAGAGGTAGCCGAGGGGCAGCTCGTGGCACTGTCGGCGCATCCGCAACTCCCGCGTGACCGCCCGGAGCGGGTGGTGACCGAGGAGAACGTCCGACGGGCGGAAGGTCCCGATGAGGAGGAGACCGGCCGGCTCGCGCCGGCGCGCCAGGCAGGAGATCAGGTCCAGCGTGGAGTAGTCGCTCCACTGCAGGTCCTCCAGCGCCAGGACGAGCGTCGTCTTGTCGTCCAGCGCCTCGACCGCCTCGGCCAACTCCCGCACCATGCGCTCGCCCGTCGCCCCGATGACCTCCCGGCCGAGGGTCTCCCGCTCCGTGTCGCTGACCAGGGAAGGCATCTGGGCGAGCCAGGTCGGGGCGTGGCGCCGCAGCAAGGCGACCAGGGACTCGCCGTGCGGCCCGCGGGCCAGCCGTCCGATTCCTTCGAGCACCGGCAGGTAGGCCTCGCCCGAGCCGTACTGCTCGAGGCAGGCGCCGCGCGCCACCCAGACGCCCGGCTCCGAGGCCGCTCTCTCCAGGAGCGCCTGGACCACCGCGGTCTTTCCGATCCCGCCCTCGCCGGTCACGAAGACGACCTGGCGCTCCCCCCGGCGGGCGCCCTCGAGCCATTCCTGCAGTCGGGCCATCTCCGGTCCGCGCCCGACGAGCCCGGTCCGCTTCGAGGCCTTGTCGCGGCGGCGGCCCGTGCTGTCGATCTTCCCGACGAAGCGGTAGCCGCGCCGGGGCGAGGTCTCGATGTAGTGCGGCGCCGTGGCGCGATCGCCCAGGGCCTTCCGGATCTCCCGGATGGCAACCTTGAGGACGGCGTCCTGCACCCGGGTGCCGGCCCAGAGGGCCCGGAGAATCTCGTCCTTGGTCACGAGCCGATGGGAGCGCGCCACCAGGAAATGAAGAAGGGCGAATGCCTTGGGGGTAAGGGGGACCGGGCTTGATTCCCGCAGCAGGCGCTGGGTGTCGAGGTCAAGACGGAAAGGCGGGAAGACGATCTGCGTTCCGGATCTCGGCTGCTCCATCGGGACACCGTCCGCATTGCCGGCCGTGCTCGCCGCAGTGTGGAGGATGCGGCCATCTTACCGGAGGGAGCGGGGGGAACGCCAGCGCCGCGGGACCGCGTCCTGCTGGTCGACGCCGACCCGCGGCGCCCTTCCGTGGGATCCCAGCTGGGGCTGGCCGACACGGAGACGGCCGGCCTGACCGACCTCATCCTGGACCCCGATCGCCCGCTCGAGAGCGCGGTGCAGCATCGCCTTCCCTTCAACCTGGCCGTCCTGACGGCGGGCAGGCCTCCTGCCGCGCCCTACGAGGTCCTCAAGTCGCCGCGGCTCGGAGCGCTCCTCGAGGAGGCACGGCGTCACTACGACTCCATCGTTAAGGACACGCCGCCCCTGGTCCCGGTCCCCGACGGCCGGCTGATCGCGCGCTCGGTGGACGGCCTCGTGACGGTCGTCGCGGCGCACCGCACGCCGCGCAAGCTGGTGGAGGAGGGGCTCACTCTCCTGGACCCGTCCCGGGTCGTCGGCCTGGTGTTCAACGGCGATGCCCGGCCGCTGTCGGGCTACTACGGCCGCTACGTTTCTACGGGCGCCAGGCGGCTCGACGGCGCCGCGGCGCGCGCGGCGAGGGGCCCGGCCCGGCGACGTGAAGGAAGCCGCGATCCTCCCGCCCGTCGGGCGGATGGGCCGCGGCGTCGGCCGCGGGGGTCAGGTTTTTCACTTACGGTCTTGCGGGGATCCACTGATTGCCACCAGGGGCGGGCGGCGGTAAAAACGGGACGACATGATCGGAAGCCCAGTTTAACGGGAGGTGAATACCCATGAACCTCGACATCGTTCCCGTGAAAAGCGAGAGAAAACAGCTCGTCGAAGAACAGATTCTGCTTCGCTTCAGCCTGTTCGACATGGAGAAACAGGGTGTCATGCCCGACCTCGGTCCGTTGCGATTCCTGCTGTTCGAGTCTTCCGGCATGAGGCAGAGGCAGGGATGGGCGGAGATGGTCGACGAAGGCGTTTACGAAGTGGCCATCCCCGAGCCCAAGCCCGGCGCCTGCTATCTTTTCTTCGCCTGTCCGAAGTCGGGTGTCTGGTATGCGCAGCTGCCGCACCTGATCCTGCACACCACCATGAATGGGATCTCGGTGCACCGGAAAGCGGCCGAATCGACGGCCACGCCGCACCTGTGCTGAGTCCGGCGGCCCCTCACGCGTCCCCGGGCGTGACGGTCCCCTGGAAGGATGCGACCTTCTTGTCGGGAGAAGTCCAGGTCGTATGGACGCGTCCCTTCTCGAAATCCACGACCTGGGCCACGACCGATGTGTCCTTCTCCTTCCACCAGATGAAGTGGACGGCGGGGCGGATCGCCGCGAACCCGTAATCCTCCTCGGCTCTGAGGCCCGGCTGCGGTCCCTTGATCTGCTCCCAGGCCAGTCTGCGGTCGGAAAGATACTTCACGCCGTCACTCCGTGTAGACACGCAGGCTCGCGGCGGCCTTCTTGTTCTCGAATTTGTGCTCGCGGCCGTCGGCCGACCCGTGGTAGCGGGCGATTTCCCGGCCGGAGAAGTCGTAGTCCAGCAGGACGTCGTCGCCGTTCTTCTCGAGAATGTCCGGCAGCGCCGAGGTGATCGCCCCCAGGGCGGTGGTCAGGACGGCCGCGGGGACCGGGCCGGCGGGGCCGGTCGCCGCGGAGATCCCGGAAAGCGCGTCGCGGACCTCCTT
>JACOUZ010000174.1 GCA_016177515.1 Acidobacteriota bacterium | reverse complement strand
GACGGCCGCAATGCGGGACGAATCGAGGTTCATCAGGGACGCGCACGCGCTGAAGCGCGCCGTCTGGGACCCGCTGGCGCCGCACCTCCGGGACGCCGGGGTCGTCTTTGTGGTCCCGGACGGTTCCCTGCACCTCCTCAACATCGCGACGCTGTCGGGCGCCGGGAACACCTACCTGATCGAGTCCGGGCCCACGATCCATTACCTCTCGACCGAGCGGGATTTGGTCCCCTACCCGAGCTCAAAGTTGCCGGCCAGAACCCTGCTCGCCCTGGGGAGCCCCGCCTTCGACGACAACACTCTCCCCGCCCCGGTTGCCCGGCGTCCGTTCAGAGGGGAACGCTCCGGCTGCGGAGGCTTCGCCTCGATGCAATTCGGCCCCCTGCCCGCCGCGGAACGGGAAACTCGGCAGATCGTGGCCCTTTGGAGAGAAGCGGCCCGGACGGGGCGAACTGCGGGCGGCCGCCCTGAAATCCCCGGCCGGCAGACGGTGGCCGGGGATCTGTACCTCACCGGCCGTGACGCGAGCGAGGCCGCCTTCAAGCAGAATGCCCCGGGAAGGAGCGTGCTCCATCTCGCGACCCACGGCTTCTTCCTCGGGGATCGTTGCCCGTCGGCCCTTGAGCCCGCACGCGGCATCGGAGGGATCGCCTCCGCAGATCCGACATCGCCGCCGCCGGTCACCGGGGAGAATCCCCTGCTCCTGTCGGGCCTCGCCCTCGCGGGGGCCAATAACCGCCGCGCGGCCGGCCCCGACGAGGAGGACGGAATCCTGACCGCCGAGGAGATCGCCGCCCTCGACCTCGCGGATGTCGAGTGGGCGGTCCTGTCGGCCTGCGACACGGGCGCAGGCGAGGTGCAGGCCGGTGAAGGGGTGTTGGGGCTGCGGCGGGCCTTCCAGGTGGCGGGCGCGCGGACGGTGATCATGAGTCTCTGGCCGGTCGAGGACGAGTCGGCGCGGCAATGGATGCAAGCGCTGTACGAGGGGCGGTTGCTCAAGGCCCTGTCCACGGCCGAGGCGGTCAGGGAAGCAAGCCTCCATCTCCTGCGGACTCGACGGGAGAAGGAGGCGAGCGCGCATCCCTTCTACTGGGGCGCCTTCGTCGCCGCGGGGGACTGGCGCTGAGGGGCGAGCGCATCACCGCCAGCTTCAAAGCCAGCGCGGTGCACGACTTCACCGCCTGGAGCCGGGACTGATTCCAGGATCCTTCCAAGATGACTTCCCGGTCGCCCTTGACCCCGGGCGAGGCGCCGGCATAGCCTTGCCCCTCCCCCGATAATCTGCGAGGAGATGCATGGGCGAGACACACGACGTCATCGTGGTCGGAGGCGGGCACAACGGGCTGGTCGCCGCGGCGTATCTCGCGGCGGGAGGCCTCGAGACGCTGGTGCTCGAGCGCCGGCCGATCGTCGGCGGGGCGTGCGTCACCGAGGAGATCTTCCCGGGCTACCGGTTCTCGACGACGTCGTATGTCCTGTCCCTTCTCCGCCCGGAGATCATCCGCGACCTCCGGCTGAAAGAGCACGGTCTGGAAGTATTTCCCTATCGCACGTCGTTCACTCCGTTCCCGGACGGACGCTCCCTGCTCCTGGGGCTCGGCCGGAAAGAGGACACGGAGCAGATCTCCCGCTTCTCGCGCATGGACGCGGAGGCCTACCCGGAGTTCGACGCGGCCATCGCCCGGATGGCCGATTTCATCCGGCCGACCCTCGCGGCCCCCCCGCCCGACCCGTCCGCCCCAGGAATCCGCGACCTGCTGAGCCTCCTGAAGCTGGGCAACGGCTTCAGGAAGCTCGGGCGGGCGGAGCAGGCGCTCCTGATCAAGACGATGACCATGAGCTGCGCCGGGCTCCTGGACGAGTGGTTCGAGTCGGGCGAGCTGAAGGCGAGCCTGGCCGCCACCGGGACGATCGGGACGTACGGCAGCCCGCGCACGCCGGGGACCGCGTTCGTCTTCCTGCACTACTACCTGGGCGAGGTGAACGGGTCACGCGGCGCCTGGGGTTTCGTGCGGGGCGGCATGGGAGGCGTCGCCGAGGCCCTGGCGCGCAGCGCCCGCTCCCGGGGGGCCGCGATCAGGACCGGCGCATCCGTCGAGCGGATCCTGGTGGAGGACGGCGCGGCCCGGGGCGTGGTCCTGGAGGGGGGAGAGGAGATCCACGCCCGGATCGTCGTCTCCAACGCCGATCCCAAGCGGACGTTCCTGCGCCTGGTGAAGCGCTCGCAGCTCCCTCCGGAGTTCGCGCGCGCCATCGAGAACATCCGCTGCAACGGCAACTCCGCCAAGATCAACCTGGCTCTGTCGGAGCTTCCCGACTTCACCGCGCTTCCGGGAGACGGCCCCCACCTGCGCGGGGGGATTCAGGTGGCCGGGGCCGACCCCCGGTACCTGGAAGACGCCTGGGAGGACTACCGCATCGGCCACCCGTCGCGCCGGCCGTATCTCGAGGTCACGATCCCGTCCACGGTCGACGACTCGCTCGCGCCGCCCGGCCGGCACGTCATGTCGATCTCGCTGAAGTTCGTCCCCTTCAGCCCCGCCCGGGGCGACTGGAAATCCAGGCGGGAGGAGCTGGGGGACCTCGCCATCGAGACCCTGGCCGCCTACGCCCCGAACATCCGCCGGGCTGTGCTCCACCGTCACGTCCTGACGCCCCTGGATCTCGAAGAGATCTACGGGCTGACCGGAGGGAACATCTGCCACGGCGACATGGCCCTGGACCAGCTGTTCTCCATGCGGCCGCTGTGGGGATGGGCCCGGTACCGGACCCCCATCCGTAACCTTTATATGTGCGGCTCCGGCACCCATCCCGGGGGCGGCGTCATGGGCGCCCCCGGCAGGAACGCCGCCCGCGAGATTCTCAAGGACAGAAGGCGCGGCGGGGCGTCCTGAGCGCAGGCGTCCCCGTCGCGCGCCGATTCGAGGAGGTCACATGCCTGGAAGCGAGGAAATCTTCGAGGGCTCGTGTCTTTGCGGCAGGGTCCGCTACCGCTTCGCCGGCCCCCCGGGAGGGATGTGGCATTGCCACTGCACCGACTGCCGCAAGACCCACGGCGCGGCCTTCGCGAGTTCCGTCCAGGTGGACCGCGGAAGGTTCAGCGTCGTCGCCGGCGAGGGCCTGCTGCGGACGCACGAGGCGGAGTCCGGCACCCGGCGCCGGTTCTGTGGCACGTGCGGCTCGAAAATCATCTGCACCATCACGAGCGAGCCCGACTCGGTCTACGTGATGGCGGCGACGCTCGACACCCGGCTCGAGGCGACGGCCGTGGCCCACATTTTCGCGCGCAGCAAGGTGCCCTGGTACGACATCCGGGACGGGCTTCCCCAGCACCAGACCTATTCCGGTCACGAAGATTGAATCCTCGCCACGCCCGGGGCCAGGAGCCTGGAGCCAGTCCGGGCATTCGGCCGGGTCGCGCGACCGGGACGCGTCAGTTTCCGGCGCGGGAGAACGGGTGCTCGAAGCTCAGGTAGACGAACAGGGCGGTCTCGCCGCGGCTGGCGCCGATGCCGATCGGCACCGCGAGGCCCGGGACGATCTGCAGGCCCGACTTGCGATTGATCGCCCCCCGCACGCCGGGGGACACGAAAAGGCTGCTGCCGCGCGAGGTCCGGCTCGATCCGGTGACCTCCTCCGAGCTGCTCCACGCGGCCTCGAGCATCACGTTGAAAGTGGGACCGGCCAGCCAGATCAGGCTCTGGCCGGCGAAGTAGTCGCGCACCGTGGCCTCCTCCCCCAGCGCATTCCTGGACGACGGGATGAGGGTCGCTCCCAGG
This sequence comes from Acidobacteriota bacterium, assembly GCA_016177515.1. Lineage (GTDB taxonomy): Bacteria > Acidobacteriota > Polarisedimenticolia > Gp22-AA2 > Gp22-AA2 > Gp22-AA3. The sequence goes on along the minus strand of JACOUZ010000174.1, from coordinate 1,565 downwards.
TTCGAGTGGGCCACGAACGACCGGGAAAGGGTCACGCTGAGAGGCAGGTTGATCTGGAGGCCGGCGCCGCCCGTTCCCCTGCCCTGCTCTTCGTCACCGCTCGGCAGCAGCAGGCTGGCACGCGGCGCGAGTGACGTCCGGCCCTCGCTGCCGCCAAGGGCCTGGTACCGGTAGTTGAGCGCCGCGTCGCCGACGCCGGTGTCGCCGCCGGCACCGCCCCCCGGCCTCTGGACGGGAAGCGTGAAGCTGAACTGGTGCGCCTCTCCCCGCACGGGCCACTCTTCGGTGAAGGTGTAGACCCATTCGCGGGTGTCACGGTTGCGCGTGAAGGCGCTGATGTGCTGGATGACCCCGTCTTCCTGGTTGTAGGCCTCTTCAATCAGAAAGCTGTTGTCGCGGATAGGGACCGGCTCCACGGTGGTCTCGCCCGCCTTTGCCGCGCCGCCCGTTCCCGGGACGGGACCCTGAGCGGCCAGGACGATCAGGAAGGCCAGGCCCATCCGCGAAGTTCGCTCGGTTTTCCTCATGTTTTGGATCCTCCCCTGGCGGTCCGGAAAATGTTGAGACTCTGTCTCAACAGCACAAAGCAACACCCGTGCCATCCGGAGGACGGGCCCGGGGCCGTCCTGGCCCTTCGATCGCATTCCGTATCGGCGACCGGATTGTCTCACAGGCGGGATTTTGCGCCGGCCGCATCCGCCGACGCAAGAAATGCACGGAGAGGAAGGCGAAGCATCTCAGGCAAGCCCGGGCGCGGAGCGCTCCCCAGGCCGAAGATCAAGTCGCCGCGATCGGGGCCGCACCAACCCACGCGTGCCCTGCATTGCCTTGCAGGCCTTGTCAGGCGTATATTTCATGTCAAGGCGTCGCGATCGATAAGGAGCCCACCATGCCCGTCAAGAAACTGAAGGAATACCTCGACAGCCACCAGGTGAGATACCAGGCCGTCAGTCACTCGCGTGCCTTTACGGCCCAGGACGTCGCCGAATCGGCGCACGTCTCGGGGAAGGAGCTGGCCAAGTGCGTGATGGTCCGGATCGACGGAAAGCTGGCCATGGCGGTGGTCCCCGCCGCCTCCCGGGTCGACTTCGATCTGCTGAAGCTGGCCGCCGGGGCCAGGGTCGTCGAGCTGGCCGACGAAAAGGAGTTCAAGGACATGTTCCCGGAGTGCGAGGTCGGGGCCATGCCGCCGTTCGGCAACCTGTATGGAATGGAGACCTACGCTTCGATCGGGCTGACGGAGCAACCGGAGATCGCCTTCAACGCCGGATCGCACACGGAGCTGATCAAGCTGTCCTACGGAGACTTCGAGAGGCTGGCCAGGCCGAAGCTGGCGAAAATCTCGGCGAACTAGGCCCTGGACCCCTCTCCCGCAGGCACCCATGAGGTTGGAGACAGGCCGGCGCCGTCCTACTGGCTGACGCGCTTCGTCCTCCTGCGCCTTCTCGGGCTCGTCTATTTCTTCGCCTTCCTGTCGCTGGCCACCCAGGTGCTGCCGCTCATCGGGAGCCACGGGCTGCTCCCGATACCGCTCTTCCTGGAGCGCGCCGGGACACACTTCGGCT
>JACOUZ010000160.1 GCA_016177515.1 Acidobacteriota bacterium | reverse complement strand
GTGGCGGGCCGCCGCGGCCGGGGCGGGGCGGGGCTGCGCTCGGCCGGCGGCGCCAGGCGGCGGCAGGCCCGCTCGAAGCGCGCGCCAAGCGTCCGGCGGTCGTCCTCGTGCACGTAGCCGATCCTCTGCCAGGCGGCGCGCGCCTTGGTCACCTCTTCGGCGGCGGCACGCTGCCTGGCCTCCTCGGCCACCTTGCCGCCGATGGTGTTGGAGGCGAGCGCCTCGCGCCACAGGGTCGCCAGCCGGGTCACGGGTGAGAGAGCCTCGTCGGGCGCGGTGCCGCCCCCCGGCAGCAGCCGCTCCAGGCGGGCGCACAGATCCTCCATCCTGTTCCGGTTCGCTCCGGCGTCGAACGCCGTCCCCTGGAGGGCCTCGGGGCTGGCCGCGACGACCGCGTCGAGCGCGCGCTGGAACCGCTCACCGACCGGACGGGCGAGTTCCCCCGGCAGCGGCGGGCACTTCCGCCAGCGGTCCCAGGCGACCTCCAGCCTCGGCAGCAGCCCATCGGTGCCGGCGGCGGGCAGGAGGCGTTCCAGCTCGGCACAGATCGCCTCGCGCCCGGCGAGGGCCATCTCCCGGTCGATCTGGTCGCGGCGCTTGTAGCGCTCGAAGAAGCGGTCGCAGGCCGCGCGGAAGCGGTGCCAGAGGGCCTCCGAACGGCTCGGGCGGACGGGGCCGGCCGTCTTCCACTCCGCCTGCAGGCGCTTGAGTTCGGGCGCCGTGATCTTCCAGTCGGTGGAGTCGGCAAGCGACTCGGCACGGGCGATGAGTGCCTCTCGGGTCTCCAGGTTCTTCGCCCACTCCTCCTTGCGTCTCGAGCGATCCTGGTCGCGGCGGGTGAAAAATTCGTCACAGGCCTTGCGGAAACGCTCCCACAGCGCCTTTTCCTGGCCGCGGGCGGCCGTCCCGGCGGTCTTCCACTCGGTCTGCAGCGCCTTGACCGCCTCCGCCGTCTTGATCCAGTCGGTGGAGACGGACAGGGCCTCGGCCTTCTCGCACAGGGCGCGCTTGGCGTAGCTGTGCCGGGCCAGAAGCGCCTCGTGGCGGGCGCGCACCTCCTCGGTGGCGGTCTTGAAGCGCTGCCAGAGGGCCTGGGCCCTGTCGGGCTCGGCCACGCTGGCCGACTTCCAGCGCTCCAGCAGGTCGGGGAGGCGGCGGGCGGCCGCCTCGGGGTCGGCAATCTCCCGGAGCTCCTCGGCGCGAGCGCAAAGCTCCTCCTGCACGTTGGAGTTGGCCCACCGCGTCCACTGTTCGGCCTCCCGCAGCTCCGGCACGCGGGGCGCCAGCGCGGCGCGGAACTTCTTCAGCCGTTCGACCAGGGTGTCGTGGTCGCGGCGTGACGGCAGCGGCGGCATGGCGTCGAGGGCGGTCCGCACGTCGCGCAGGGCCGGATCGGCCTTCCCGAGCGACAGCGCGGCCGATTTGAGGAGGCGATCGGCGTGCTTGCACAGTTTCTGGAGCCGCGCCAGGTGGTCGCGCTTCTCCTGCGCCTGCTCGTCCTTCTGGCGCTGCCTCTCCTTGCGGGCGGCCTCGTCGATCTCCTCGATCCGGTGCCGCTCCCGGTCCTGCTGCCAGACCTCGAAGCGGGACTGGCAGGCGGCGCGCGCCGTCTGGAACCGCGCCTCCAGATCCCGCGCCCCGGCGAGGATCTCGGAGTCGACGGGATCGTCCGGCCGCAGGCCGTCGAGCGCCGCCAAACGACCCCACTCCCAGGAGGCGTCCTCCAGGATTCGCGGGCTGTCCTCGCCCGCGGCCGCCTCGACCGTGCCGACGATCCGCAGGCGCGGCATGATGTGCTGCTCGCGGCGGGCGCGCAGGAGCTCCGCGCGGCGATGCGCCTCCTCGCGCGCCGCCAGGTTGTGGCGCAATCTCTCCCTTGCCTTCGGCAGCGCCGCCTGGAAGCGCTCATCGAGATCGTCGTCGACGTGCGGCACGAGATCGGTCCAGGCGTCCTGGATCGCGGCGATTTCGGCGACCAGCGACTCGCACTCGCCGGAGCGTCCCAGGGCCTCGACCTTCTCGCACAGGCGGATCTGCGCCCGCCGGTCGGTCTGCAGGCGCGCCTGCGCGCCGGCCGCGGCCGCCTGCCGTTCGTGCAGGATCGTGCGGGCGCGCCTCACGGCGGCGCGGCTCTTGCCGTGCTGCGCGAGGGTGTCGAGAAAATCGCCGCCGGGCGCCTCGCCCGGGCCCGGGCCGGCGGCGCCGCCGGCCGCGAAGCGATCCGATCCGGGCAGGTGCTCGAGCGCCGAAAGTGCCGCGTCGTCGTGCGGGCTCTTCAGGGCGGTGGCCACGATCTCGTCGCGCACGGCGGCGGCGTCGGCCGGGAACTCGACGACCCGGACGAGGGCCTCGAGCCTCACGGCGGGATGCCGGCCGTGGCGGGCCACGCTGGCGAGCGCCTTCAGGTCGTCGAGGCGGGAAAGGGCGGCGCGGCTCGCCGATTCGTGCAGGGCGTGGCGGGCGATCTGCAGCATGAGCTTCGCATCCTCGAGGGCGGCGACCGCCACGAGGCCGGCCGCCTCCTCCGGGCCCTCGAGGGCGAGAGACAGGAGCGCTGACCAGGCCTCCTCCCGCACTCCGGGATCGGGGTCGCTCCGCGCCAGATCGGCGACGACCGCGGCGTCCGGGATCTGGGCGACGGCAGCGCGCCGCACTTTCGGGTCCGGATCCTTCCAGCCGGGCTGCGGCCGCAGGCGCTCTAAGAGGCCCATGAAGTCATGCTCCGATGCGGGTGAATTGTACGCCATCCGGTCCACGGAAGGCCGGCTCCCGTCGTCACCGTGCTTACCCGCAGGCGCCTACCGGCGGCCGTATCTGCCCATCAGCTCGGCCCGGGCCAGGACGTGCCCCTGCATCGCATTTTCGAGCTCTCTTTTCGTCGCCTTCGGCTTCAGATCGAGAGGGGCGTCGAGGGCGTAGAGCCTGAAGAAATAGCGGTGGGTGCCCGAGGGAGGGCACGGGCCGCCGTAGCCGACGCGCCGGAAGTCGGTTGTTCCCTGCCGGGCGCCGTTCGGCAGGGCATCGCGCTTCGGGACGTTCGATTCGAGGGCCTGCGTCCCGGCCGGTATGTTCCAGATGACCCAGTGCACCCAGGTTCCAGCCGGGGCGTCGGGGTCGTCCGAGATGACAGCGAAGCACTGTGTGCCGGCCGGCTCTCCCGACCAGGTGAGGGGGGGCGAGACATCCTCGCCATCGCACGTGTGCTGCGCCGGAATGAGACCGCCCTGGGCGAACGCCTGACTCTTGATCTCCATGGGGGGCACCTCGTATTCGGACACGCTCCGGGCTCCATGATACATAATCGGACCGATGCAGGCGCGCCGGCTGGGCTGGGTGACCCTTTTTGCCGTGGCGATGGCCTACCTCGAGGCGGTCGTCGTCGTCTACCTGCGCCGCATCTACGGCATCACCGACCTGGTGCGGGACGTCGCCGCCTACGACTCGCGGCTCGCGGCGCTCGAAGCAGGGCGAGAGGCCGCCACCCTCGTGATGCTCCTCGCCGTCGGGCTCGTGGCCGGACGATCTCCGCAGGCGAGGCTGGGGTTCGCGCTGTTCGCATTCGGGCTGTGGGATATCCTGTATTACGCTTGGCTGCGCGTTCTGATCGGCTGGCCGGCGACGCTCCTGGACCAGGACATCCTGTTCCTGGTCCCCCTGCCGTGGTGGGGGCCCGTCCTCGCGCCGATTTTGATCGCCGCCCTGGCCGCCGTCGGCGGCGCCTTCGCGGTCGTCCTGGACGACCGGGGAAGGGCCCTGCGTCCGGGGCCTGCCGCCTGGTGCGCGCTCTCAGCGGGAATCCTCGCGGCCCTGTACGCGTTCATGGGCGACGCGCTCCGGGCGCTGCCCGCGGACCCGGAAACCCTGAGCCGGATGCGGCCGACGGCGTTCAACTGGCCGGTCTACTCGGCCGGGCTCCTGGCCATGGCCGTGGCGCTCTGGACATCCCGGCGCCCCGCCCGCTAGACTGCGCGCATCATGGGACGGCGAGCGCCCGCGGGCGCTTCAGCGGGGACGGACGTGAGGGTCGTCCTGTTCGACATCGACGGAACGCTCCTGACCACGGCGGGGGCGGCGCGGGAGGCGTTCACCCGGGCGCTGTCGGAGGCCGCCGGCCGGCCCATCCAGCCGAACGGCTACTCGTTCTCCGGCCGGACCGATCCGCAGATCGCGCGCGACATCCTGGCGGGCAACGGGGTCTCGGGGGCCGCGCTGGAGGCGGCGATCCCGGAATCGATCCGCCTCTATCTGCATTATTTCGCCGGGATCGGCAGGCTGGAGACGGCGCGGCTCCTGCCGGGCGTGCCGCAGCTCCTGGAGGCCCTGGCGGGACAGCCGGGCCTCCGGGTCGCCCTGCTCACCGGCAACGTCGAGCCGGGAGCCCGCCTGAAGCTCGGTCTCTTCGACATCACGCGCTACTTCGATTTCTCCCTGAGCTGTTTCGGCAGCGACGACGCCGATCGCTACCGCCTCCCGGCCCTGGCGCTCCTGCGCGCCCGCCGCGTCCTCGATCCGGCGATCGACGGGAGCCAGCTGGTCGTCGTGGGAGACAGCGAGCATGACGTCCTGTGCGGGAGATCGATCAAGGCCCGGGCGGTCGCGGTCTGCACCGGCTGGACCTCCGTGACCGTCCTGCGCGCCCTGCGGCCCCATGCGCTCCTCGCCGATCTGTCCGACACCCCGCGCGCCCTCGCCGCCATCCTGGGCGCGCCGGGCGCATGAGCCGCATCCTCCTCGACCGCAGGCCGGTCGAGCTGAAGTTGCGGCACCCCTGGACAATCGCCCGCAACTCGAGCCGCGTGAAGCGGAACGTCCTGACGCGCCTGGAGCACGGTGGCGTCGAAGGGTACGGCGAGGCGGCCCCCAATCCGCGCTACCGCGAGGACGCCGCCTCGGTCTTGCGGGCGCTCGACATCATGGAGCCGCTGCTCGGGGACGACCCGGCGCGCCGCGACGAGATCCTCGATCGCGTCGAAGCGGCCCTGCCGGGGGACCCCGCGGCCAGGGCCTCGATCGATATCGCCCTTCACGACTGGGCCGGCCGGCAGGCAGGCGTGCCGCTCTACCGCCTGCTCGGGGCGGATCCGGGGAAGACGCCCCTGACCTCGATGTCGATCGGCATCGACGACGTGGCCGTGATGCAGCAGAAGGTGCGCGAGGCGGGCGACGCGCCGATCCTCAAGATCAAGGTCGGCCTGAAGAACGACCGTGAGATCATCGAGGGGATCCGCCGGGTCACCGATCGGCCGCTGTACGTCGACGTCAACGAAGGGTGGAAGGATGAGGCGCAGGCGGTCGAGACGATCGGGTGGATGGCGGGTATGGGAGTCGTGCTCGTCGAGCAGCCGCTGCCGGCCGCCGACCTGGAGGGGGCGCGGCGCGTGCGCGAGCGTGTCGACCTGCCGATCTTCGCCGATGAGGCGGTCCTGGGTCCGCACGACATCCCGCGCCTGGCGGGGGCGTTCGACGGCATCAACGTCAAGCTGCAGAAGGCGGGGGGCCTGCGTGCGGCCCGGCGGCTGATCGAGGCGGCGCGCGGCGCCGGCCTCAAGGTGATGCTCGGCTGCATGATCGAGACTTCGATCGGCATCACCGCGGCGGCGCACCTGTCGCCTGTGGCGGACCTCGCCGACCTGGACGGCAATCTGCTCGTCGCCGACGATCCGTTCCAGGGGGCCCGGGTGTGCGAGGGGCGGCTGATCCTCCCGGACCGTCCCGGGATCGGAATCCTGGGGGAGTGGCCGTCCTGATGCGCCCGGTCCTCCTGTCCGGGGAGGCGTTCATCAGCGACGTGACGCGCGTGGCCTGCGGCTATTTCAGCAGGCTGGCGGGCTCATCGGAACATGGCCGCCGGCTCGAGCCGTGATCAGCGGGACCCGGAAGAGGTACCGTCGGGGGAGGGAACGCCGCTGGCTCCGGGG
>JACOUZ010000170.1 GCA_016177515.1 Acidobacteriota bacterium | reverse complement strand
TCTCGAAATCGGCCCGGGCGCGCGCCAGCACCTCGGCCAGGAAGCGCGCCGGCAGGCGGTCGTCGTCCGACAGGCCGGACCCGTCCGCCAGCCTGGTCCCCTCCAGGTCGAGCCCCAGCCCGGCAAGATAATCCCGGATCACTTCCAGGCCGCCGGCGGTGGTCCCGGGGGTCCCGACGAACTGGGCGCCGAGCGTCTTGACGATCATCTCGGCCATGAAGTTGTTGCTGTTCTTGTTCATGTCACGGACCAGGGCCCCCAGGGGGCGCGACTCGTGGGTGTGGATCTCGCGCGCGGTCTCGGGCGCGGCACCGACCGAAAGTCCTCCTTCGACCTCGATCTGCTCTCCGCGGGCGATCTCGCGGAAGGCGGTCAGGGCATAGAGCGCGGGCTCCTCCACGGCGCGGTGAAACACGGACGGACCGCTGCCGCGCCTGATGGTGCCGCTCACGACCAGAGAGTTCCGGCCGCCTTCGAAGGAGCGCGACACGGTGAGCGACGTCGGTCCCGCCGTCGTGACGGCCCGGTTCAGGACCTGGAAGAAGGATGCGACCGGCTCCAGGGTCAGGTCCGGACGCGCCCCCGCGAACGGCGACGGATCGATGGTCACGGTGACCACGTTGAAGTTGCAGGACAGGGCGCCGATCGGCGCGTTGTACCAGGAGTCGGCCGCAGGCTGGGGCCAGCCCGGCGGGCGGCGCGCCGCATCGAAGAGGGACTCGTCGGCGACCAGGTCGCCCTGGACGCGGCGCAGGCCGAGAGCCGACAGCCGGCGCGCGATGAGCCACCACGACTCTCCCACGAGATCGGGCGCGCCGGCCCCCTGGATGTAAAGATTCCCGGCCACCGCTCCGGATCCGTCGATCGGCGCGTCGGCGAGCACGCGCGTCCGGTAGACGTACTCCGGTTTCAGGAGCGCCAGGGCGGCGGCGGTCGTCAGGATTTTCTGCGTCGAGGCCGGCTGCAGGGGACGGTCGGCCTGGCGCAGGAAGATCGGGCGCCCCTCCGGCAGGAGCAGGACGGCGACCCCCGTGTCCTCCGGGCCGAGGGCGGGGGCGCGCACCAGGGGAGCCAGGCGATCGGCGAGCGGCACGGAAGCGGCCGGCTCCACGGCGGGGAGCGCCGGGAGCGAGCCGAGGAGCCACAGGACCGCGGCCGGGACGGCCGCAGGAAAACGCCGCGCCGGAGGGATGGGAACCAACGTCATCGCGGACAGAGCCCCAGGATCAACCGCCCGCGCATCGTAGCAGAGCATCTAATGCCTGTCAAAACAACGGTTTGACACGATCCGGGCGCGATGCTATATAGGGGCGCCATGAAAATCCACGAATACCAGGCGAAGCAAATCCTCAAGCGCTTTGCGATTGAAGTCCCGAAAGGAGACGCCGCCTTCAGCCCGAAGGAGGCGTTCGCGATCGCCTCGCGGCTGGGAGGGCGGTCGGTCCTCAAGGCGCAGATCCACGCCGGCGGCCGCGGCAAGGGGGGGGGCGTCAAGATCGCCGCCGACGCCGCCGAGGCGGAGCGCCTGGCGCAGCAGATGATCGGCATGAGCCTGGTGACGCCGCAGACGGGATCCCAGGGCAGGAAGGTGAGACGGCTCCTGGTCGAAGAGACCGTCCCGATCGCCCGCGAGATCTACCTGGGGGTCACCCTGGACCGGGCGCGGTCGGTGCCGGTCGTCATGGCCTCGGCGCAGGGGGGCATGGAGATCGAAGAGGTCGCGCGGCGCGACCCGCAGGCGATCCGGATCGAGCCGGTGGATCCGCTCGTCGGCTTCCGTCCATTTCAGGCGCGGCGGATCGCTTTCGCCCTCGGTCTCGCGGGAGAGCAGGCGGCGGGGGCCGCCCGGCTGATGCAGTCCCTGGTCTTGGCCTACCGGGAGACCGACGCGTCCCTGGCCGAGATCAACCCTCTCGTCCTGACTTCCTCCGGGACGCTCGTGGCGCTCGACGCCAAGATGACCTTCGACGACAGCGCGCTCTACCGCCACCCGGAGATCAGAGAGCTGCGCGATCCGGACGAGGAGGATCCGCTCGAGGTGGAGGCCTCGGCGCACGCGCTGAACTACATCAAGCTGCGGGGAAACGTCGGCTGCATGGTGAACGGAGCGGGGCTGGCAATGGCGACCATGGACATCATCAAGCTCGTCGGGGGACAGCCGGCCAACTTCCTGGACGTCGGCGGCGGGGCCACTTCCGAGCAGATCGCCTCGGCGTTCAAGATCCTGATGGCCGACCGGAGCGTGAAGGGCGTCCTGATCAACATCTTCGGCGGCATCCTGCGGGGCGACATCCTCGCGCACGGCCTGGTCGAGGCGATCCGCCAGGTCGAGGTGCGCGTGCCGGTGGTCGTGCGCCTGGAAGGGACGAACGTCGAGGAGGGGCGGCGCATCCTGCGCGAATCGGGCCTCGACTTCACGCTGGCCGACGGGATGCTGGACGCGGCGAAGAAAGTGGTCGCCCTGGCGGGGAGCCGATGAGCGTCCTCGTCGATCAGAACACGCGGGTCGTGGTCCAGGGGATCACCGGGCGGGAGGGGACGTTTCACGCGCGCGGCTGCCGCGAGTACGGCACGAAGATCGTGGCGGGCGTCACCCCCGGGCGCGGCGGCAGCGTGCACGAGGAGGTGCCGGTCTTCGACACGGTCAAGGAGGCGGTCGAGAGGACCGGCGCGGACGTGTCGCTCATCTTCGTGCCGCCGGCCGCGGCCGCCGACGCCATCCTGGAGGCCGCGGACGCCGGCATCCGGCTGGCCGTGTGCATCACCGAGGGGATCCCGGCCGCGGATATGGTCACGGTGAATGCCGCCCTGGGGGAGGGGCGCATGCGGCTCATCGGCCCGAACTGCCCCGGGATCATCTCGCCCGGGAAGAGCAAGATCGGCATCATGCCGGGGTACATCCACCGGCCCGGCCCGGTGGGCGTGATCTCGCGCAGCGGCACTTTGACCTACGAGGCCGTGGCCCAGCTGACCGGGCGCGGCATCGGCCAGAGCACCTGCATCGGCATCGGCGGGGATCCGATCATCGGCACCACCTTCGTCGACGCCCTCCGGCTGTTCAAGGACGACCCCGAAACGCGCGCCATCATGCTGATCGGCGAGATCGGCGGGGGCGCGGAGGAGGAGGCGGCGCGCTACGCCGCCCGGGACCTCGGGAAGCCCATGGTCGCCTTCGTGGCGGGCCAGACCGCCCCGCCCGGCAAACGCATGGGGCACGCCGGAGCGATCATCGCGGGGGGGCACGGCACCGCGGCCGAGAAGATGGCGGTCCTGAAGGAATGCGGCGTCCGGGTCCTGCACAGCCCCGCCGAGATCGGCGAGGCCGTGGAGGCCGCGCTCAAGGAGGGCCCGCGCGCCGGCGGGGCGGGGAGGAGAGGATGACCGAGAGGACGCTTGCGATCGTGAAGCCGGACGGCGTCGCGAAGAACCTGGTCGGGGAGGTGGTGCGCCGCTTCGAGGCCGCGGGCCTCAGGGTCGTCGCCTTGAAGATGGTCCGCCTCGATCGCCGGGAGGCGGAGGGGTTCTACCACGTCCACAAGGAGCGCCCTTTCTTCCCGTCCCTGGTCGACTTCATGATCTCGGGGCCGATCGTGCCGATGGTCCTGGAAGGGGAGGACGCGATCGCCAGGACGCGCAGGCTGATGGGCGCCACCGATCCGGCGAAGGCCGACCCGGGCACGATCCGCCGGGATCACGCCGCCTCGATCGAGAAGAACATCGTGCACGGATCGGACTCCCCGGCGACCGCCGGCTTCGAAATCGGGTATTTCTTCAACGCTCTGGAGATCCCGCCCCGTTGAGCGGGGGGCTCACAGGCGCGTCCTCCGGGCCCGGATGAAAGACATCCTCCGACTGCTGCGCTACGTCCGGCCGTACGCCGGGAGGCTTGCCGCCGCCGTCGCCTGCTCGATCCTGATCTCTCTCGTCTACCTGGGCCTCCTCGGCCTCATCCAGCCGATCCTGGACGAGGTCTTCCCGCGCGCCGCCATCGCCCCGGCCGCCACGGCCGGCAAGATCCAGCCCTTCGATTCGATCCGGAGGCTGCTCGGCGCGGGGGGAGCGCTGGCGCCCCTGACCTCGTGGGCGGGCCGGATGCGCGGCGAGTCGGCCGGCACCCTGGCGCTCATCGCCGCGGCCATCATCGTGCTGTTCGTCCTCAAGGGGCTGTTCACGTACCTGGCTTCGTACCTGACGCGCTGGACGGGGCTCATGGCGGTGCGCGACCTGAGGGCCGACCTGTACGCCCGCATCCAAAGGCAGTCGCTGGCGTTTTTCTCGGACCATCCGACTGGGTCCCTGATCTCGAGGGTGGTGAACGACGTCGGCCGGCTGCAGAAGCTGGTGTCGGGCGACCTGGCGGACATCTTCCGCCTGGGGGCGGTGGTCCTCGGGCAGGCGGCCTGGCTGTTTTACCTGAACTGGCGCCTGGCGTCGTTCTGCCTGATCCTCCTCCCCCTCGTCATCTACCCGGTGGCCCGCTTCGGCTCGCGCCTGAAGGCGACCAGCCGCCGCAGCCAGGAGAAGATGGGGGACGCGGCCAGCATCATGAAGGAGGGGATCACCGGGACGCGCGTCGTGCAGGGCTTCGGAATGGAGGACTTCGAGATCGGGCGCTTCACAAAGGCGCTCGACCGCATCCAGGCCGCCGAGAAGCGGGCGGCACGGGTGGTGTCGCTGACGGCCCCCGTCCTGGAGCTGATTGGCGCGGTGGGGGCGGCGGCCCTGTTCACCTACGCCGGCCAGCGCATCGCCGCCGGCAAGCTGTCTCCCGGAGAGTTCGCCACCTTCATCGCGGCGCTGTGGATGATCTACGCCTCGCTCAAGAACCTGGTGAAGATCAACAACGAGGTGCAGCAGTCGATGGCGGCCGCCAGCCGGGTGTTCGAGCTGATGGACCTGCCGAACCGCATCCGCGAGATGCCGGGGGCCGCCGACCTGCCGCCGTTCAGGGAGCGCATCGAGTTCCGGGGGGTGCATTTCGCCTACGGCCAGGCGCCGGTCCTGCGGGGCATCGACCTGATCGTCCCGGCCGGCACGGTCGTCGCCTTGGTCGGCAGCAGCGGCGCGGGCAAATCGACCCTGGTCAACCTGCTCGCCCGGTTCTACGACGTGACTTCGGGCGCCGTCCTGATCGACGAAGCGGACATCCGCGACGTCACTCTCCCGTCCCTGCGCCGGCAGATCGGCCTGGTGACGCAGGAAGTCATCCTGTTCGACGACACGGTGCGCAACAACATCGCCTACGGCCGGGCCGGCATCCCCCTCGAGAAGGTCGTCGCGGCGGCGCGCGCGGCGCACGCCGGGGCGTTCATCGAAGCGCTGCCGCGCGGCTACGACACGCCCCTGGGCGAGGCGGGCCACCGCCTGTCGCTCGGCCAGCGGCAGAGGATCTCGATCGCCCGGGCGATCCTGAAGGACTCGCCGATCCTGATCCTGGACGAGGCGACCTCGTCCCTCGACATGGAATCGGAGGCCGAGGTCCAGATCGCCCTGCAGAACTTGATGACCGGGCGGACCGTGTTCGTCATCGCCCACCGCCTGTCGACCGTCAGGCGCGCCGACGTGATCCTGGTCCTCGACAATGGGCGGATCGTCGAGCGCGGCACGCACCCGGATCTGCTCGCCCGCCAGGGGCTGTACGCGCGCCTTTACGCCCTGCAGTTCAAGGACGACGGCCAGGAGCCCGAGGTCTCGGTCCTCTGATGCCCCTGGCCGCCCGCCTGTTCCGGAGCGACCGCGCCTGCCTCCTGCTCCTTCTGTTCCTGGGCCTCGTGCTGTTCTCCACCCACCTGGGCGGCCGCGATCTCTGGGCCCCCGACGAGCCGGACATCGGCGAGGTCGTGCGCGAAATCCACCTGACCGGGACGTGGGAGGTGCTGCGCGACAACGGCGAGCTCTATTTCGAGAAGCCGCCCCTGTACCACTGGCTGGCGGCGCTCTTCTCGCTCCCCGCGGGTCGGCCGACGGAATTCACGCTGCGCCTCCCCTCGAGCCTCGCGGCCCTGCTCGGCCTGGTCGTGCTGTTCCAGCTGGGGAGGGGGCTGTTCGGCAGGAGGACCGGGGCCCTCGCCGCCGTCGTCCTGGCCACGACCTACGGATACTTCATGGAGGCGCGCTGGGCCCACCCGGACATGCTCTGGACCTCCTGGCTCCTGCTGTCGGCGCTGGCATTCCACCGCGTGCACCGGGACGGCGGATCGGCGCCCTGGCTCGCCGCCTTCTATCTCTCCCTCGGGCTCGCCAACCTGACCAAGGGGCCGCACGGGATCTTCATCCCGCTTCTGGCCGTGGTCGTCTTCCTGGCGTCGACGCGCGAGCTCGGGTTCCTGCGGCGCATGGGACTCTCCTGGGGGATCCCGCTCTCCTTGCTGCCCGCCGCTTTCTGGGTCGTCGCCTACCGGAGCACCGGAGAGGAGTTCCCTCTCCAGGCGCTCCTCCTGCGCCTGGGGCACCGCTTCACGCGCGGCGAGCACCACGCCCAGCCGTTCTACCACGTCGTCACCAGCCTGCCGGCGGAGTTCTTTCCCTGGGTGCTCCTGCTGCCGTTCGCCCTGTGGCACACGTTTCCGCGCCGCGGCGCGCGCCCGGACCGGGACAACGCCTATCTCTACTCCTGGATCATCGTCATCTTCACCGTGTTCGCCGCTTCGGCCGAGAAGCGCGGCGTCTACCTGCTGCCGCTCCTGCCGTTTTTCGCCCTGCTCGTGGCCCGGACCTGGGACCTGGCGCTTTTGGGCTGGGACCCGTCCCCCGCCGATCGCCCGATCGCCTGGGCTCTCGGCGCGGCGCTCCTCCTGGCGGCCGCGGGGGCGGCCGTGGTCCTGCCGAGGGTCGGACGGGAGGCGCCCGGGCTTCTGCTCCCGGCGGCGGTCCTGGCGGGTGCCGGCCTGCTCTCCACCCTGGCGGCGCTTATGGTGCACCGGCGCCTCGGGGGCGGGGCGGCCCTCGGGGCGTTCGGCGCCGGCCTGGTCGCGATCTACTTGGTGATCGCGGTCCACGTCCTGCCGGCCCTGGAT
>JACOUZ010000169.1 GCA_016177515.1 Acidobacteriota bacterium | reverse complement strand
GTGGCCGGAGATCGCCCGCGGCAGCCCGCGGCCGCGCCCCAGGAGCTCCAGGGCACCCGCGTCGCCGTAATTCGGCGCCAAGACCGCCCAGTCCCCGGGGTCGCTCTCTCCCGTCGAGCGCCACGCCCGCTCGACGGTGTCGACGATTTCGTTCCACCCGTGCATGTCGGCGTAGTGCTGCGGCAGGTCGCCCACTTCCTTCCGCTCCTCGGTCGATGGGTCGACGCCGAGGATGCGGGCGTACTCAACGTAGGTGCGAACCGGCAGGACCGGCAGCCCGAGCGGTGCCAGGGCCGCCCCCGCGACTAGCAGGAGGGCGACGACCGGCTCCTTGATCCAGCGGAAGCGGCGGTGCCGCGCCGCACGCTCGAGGACCAGGCCGCCGGCCGCGAGGAGCATCGGGAAGGCCGGGCCGAGGTAACCGGCGCGGCTCCTGCCGCTGAGAGCGAGGAGCAGGAAGACGACGGCGAAGGCGATGCCGAGGATCCGGTACGGACGCCCGTCCCGCGCGCAGAGCAGGAACAGGAGCCCGCCGGCCCAGAGGGGAAACGCCACCGGGTTCGTCGCGCGGATCTGCGCGACGAGGAAAGCGAGCGGCGACACGTCCGCCATCTTGAACGACGTGGCGTTGCGCATGAATTCGACGGTCGGCCAGCCGTGGATCTGCTGCCACGCCAGGTGAGGCAGGAACAGGAGCGCCGCGATCCCCGCGGCGATCCACGGCCCCCGGGTCCGAAGCGCGCGGCGATACGGTGTCAGGAGG
This sequence comes from Acidobacteriota bacterium, assembly GCA_016177515.1. Taxonomy (GTDB): domain Bacteria; phylum Acidobacteriota; class Polarisedimenticolia; order Gp22-AA2; family Gp22-AA2; genus Gp22-AA3. Next base: position 4,825 of record JACOUZ010000169.1, on the reverse strand, counting down.
ATTCCCGCCGCCAGGCCCAGCCCGAGCCAGAGGACGCTGATCTTGTTCAGGAGGCCCAGGCCGAGCGCCAGGCCGAGCCAGCCCCACCAGCGCGCCTCGCCGCTCCGCACCCATTCGACCATGATCCACGCGGCGGTCGTCCAGGCCAGCAGGTCGAACGAGTTCATGGAATAGAGGTTGTTCCCTCCGAGCCAGCGCGGCGCGGCGAGAACGGTCAAACCCGCGATCAGTTGCGCGGCGCGGCCGCCGCCCAGCCGGCCGGCCATCCAGGCCGTCAGGAAGACGACCGCGGCGCCGGCCAGCGCCGGCAGGAACCGGACCGCCACGAGGGAGTCGCCCAGGAGCAGCCGAGAGATCCGGAGCAGGAGGATCGACAACGGCGGATGATCCACGTAGCCCCAGGCGAGGCGGTCACTGCAGGCGATGTAATAGAACTCGTCGCGAAACCAGCCGTAGCCTCCCGCGAGGTTCACCGCAAGGTGGACGGCGAGCTTGGCCGCCGCCAGGACGGCGGGAATGGCGATCCCGGCGAGGCGCTGCGGGGCGCCGGGAGACGCTTCCCGTTCAGGCATGCTCGCTCATCGCGCTTTCGCGTAGCGCTCCGCGCCCAGGACATGGAGGGACACGTACGGCCCGTTCCCGACCACCCAGCTGTCGTGCGGAACGGCAGGCACGTGAAAGAGAGATCCCTCCCTCAGCTCGACGATCCGGCCGTCGTCGAACGCGACGGTCGCGACCCCGGAGAGCACCATCCCGACATGCTCGACCTCGCACCGGGCCGCTCCGGTCATCGGGCCGACGTGCAGGGACCACTTCCAGCCGGGCTCGTAGCTCGCGCGGCCGAGAATGATCGATCCGAGGCGCACCAGCTCGAGACGCCCCTTCTCGAACGTGCGGATCTCGTCGGGAGAGTCGAAGCGCTTCAGCACGACTCCGATTTTTTCGGGACTCATGATCTCCTCCCTCCGGTTCCACCTTCTACGGGTCCGCCGCTCCGGCGTCAAGCCCCCGGGTCCATTCCAGGGTCGACTAAACCGAAGCTCGGTATGGGCCGGCATGGTGGGCGAGATGATGGGCCTTCGCGCGACGCCGATGGATGAAGGCCGGGGTTGTCACGGGCGGGCCGGGGGGAACGCGGGGGGTGGGCCCGCCCGTGACGCGTGTGCCGGATCGCCGGGAGGCGATCGGGCGCAGACTTTCGAGTACGGGGCTGGAGCAAGGCCGATGCCACGCAACTGCGCGCGCCCCTCGCGACGGCACAAGTCGTTACGGGCCAGCAACCTGAGCCGGCAGATACTTCAAACGCGTGCGTCCTGCCCGGAGAGCAGGATGTCCCCCGGGGAGGATGGTGGAGGGCCGGCCGAATTCCATGACGGACGGCCGGGCTCAGTGCGTGACGTAGGCGTACAGGTTCACGTTGGCCGTTTTGTCCGTGGTGTTGTAGAAGAACACGCGGTACCGCGGGAAAGCGACCGTGAAGCGCTCTGGAGCGGACGCGAAGTGGAGCGACGCGCCCGTCACCGATGGCGCGGCAATCTCGATCGGGAACTGCGCCATCCCCTCCTCCTCGAAGGCGCGCACGATCGCCTCGTCGTCCGGGACCAGGACGGCGCCGACGGCGCCCGACCGCACCGCCTTCGCCCGCGTCTGGCCGGCCAGGCTCAGGACGACCGCGGTGAAGCCGTCCGTCGCGAGCGTGCCGGCCTGTATCAGGCGCGTGGTTTCGCGGGGCCCGACCGGCGAGACCAGGATGTCCTTGAGGCGTTGCGTGGCGGAGTGCCGGATCACACCGTCCACCGAGATCGAGCCCGCCACCTGCTGCGTCGCGGGGAAATTGGTGACCCGGACCGGTTGAATCTCGTCCTGGGACCGGAGCGTGCCTCCCGGGGCGAGGAGCAGCAGAAGCGCGGCTGCGAGGGTGGTCAGGACAATCGCGACGGGCTGGCGCGGCATGGGAATCTCCTCCGGGGATGGCCGACCGGGTGTCCGTGGCCGGATCGGGTCACGGAGGCCATCCCCTGAGATACGGACCGGGCGTCCGGCGCGTCCAGGTTGACCCCGATCTCATTACGGCGGGAAGCTGCCGACCTCCGGTCAGGCCAGGTCAACGCCGCAACTCTCAGAAAACAGCTCGAGCTCACCGGCCAGCTCGACTTCCTCAAGCTGCCGTATCACCAGGCCATTGTGAAGAACGAGGTCCCGCTCAGCGTCGGCGGCGGCATCGGCCAGTCCCGCACCTGCATGCTCCTCCTCAAGAAGGCGCACCTAGGGGAGGTCAGCGTCTCCGTGTGGCCCCGGATCCTGAAGGAGATGTGCCGGAAGAAGAACATCCACGTCCTGGACTGAAGCGCAGACCGCCTCACCGCCCCTTCTTGGAACCCTCGGCCTTCTGGCAGACGGCCTCGATGTTGTTGCCGTCCGGATCGAGAACGAACGCCGCGTAGTAGTCCGGGCCGTAGCTCTCCCGGATGCCGGGGCGCCCGTTGTCCCGGCCGCCGGCGCCCAGCGCCGCCGCGTGGAAGGCGTCCACCCCGGCGCGACTGGGGGCGGCGAAGGCGACGTGCACCGCGGGGGCGTGCGGCTGGCCCTGCGCGATCCAGAGCGCCGACTTGTCCTCCGCCCCGAACCCCGCGCCTCCTTCGTGCTCATCGAGGACCTTGTATCCGAGCGGAGCGAGCGCCCGCTCGAAGAACTTCCTGCTCCTGCCGCCGTCCTTCACCTTCAGGGAAACATGGTCGTACATCCCGGATCCTCCTGGAGTCATCCAGACCCGAATCGGCGAAGCCGCCGGCCACCGGAACGCAGGCGTCACGCCCCTCGGGTCCGGTATGCTGGTGGCCTTATACAGCGGCACGGGGGACGAAGTCTTGGCAAAAATTGCGGTCGCCCTGGAGAGGGCCCTGGCGAGGCGCGCCGTGGACGGTGCGCCGGGCCGCACGGAAGGGCGCATTCTGGCCCGGGGGGACGGCTGGACGGTGGAGGATGTCATCTGCACTTCCGGCCCCCGGGATCGCCCGTTCGGAGAGCGGCACTCGAAGATTTCCATCGCCATCGTCGCGGCGGGCAGCTTCCAGTACCGGGCGGCGGCGAGCCGCGAGCTGATGACGCCGGGCGCGCTCCTGCTGGGCAACGCGGGCCAGGGATTCGAGTGCGGGCACGAGCACGGCGCCGGGGATCGCTGTCTGTCGTTCAAGTACGCCCCGGACTATTTCGAGAGTCTCGCGGCCGATGCGGGAGGTCGCGGCGCCAGGGCGGCTTTCCGGGCGCCTCGCCTGCCGCCGCTGCGGGACGTGTCGCCGCTGATCGCGCGCGCCTTCGCCGGCCTGTGCGGAGCCGCGGACGTGTCCTGGGAGGAGCTCAGCGTCCAGCTGGCCGTGCGGACGCTCAGGCTTGCGGGCGGCCACCCGACCAGCCCGGGCGTGGCCGCGCCGGCTGCCGTGGCGCGCGTGACACGGATCGTGCGAACGATCGAGCGCCATCCCGATGCCGGGCTGACCCTCGGCAGCCTGGCGCGAGCGGCGGGCCTGAGCCCGTACCATTTCCTCCGCACCTTCGAGCGCCTGACGGGAACGACGCCGCACCAGTACGTTCTCCGGTCGCGCCTGCGTGAAGCGGCGATCCGGCTGCTGACCGAGCCGGCGAGAATCCTCGACATTGCCTTCGATTGCGGCTTCGGCGACGTGTCGAACTTCAATCGCGCCTTCCGCGCCGAGTTCGGCGTCAACCCGCGCGCTTACCGCCTGCAACCGGGCGCCCGGCCGGCCCCGGCATGTTCCCCTCTTTGAGATCGGGCCTCCCCGGACGGCGCCTCGTGGCGCTTCTGGCGATCGCCGTCCTGGCGGTCCAGGCCCGGCGCTTCCTCCCCTTCATCGTCGACGACGCCTTCATCTCCCTGCGCTACGCCGAGCGCCTGGTGGAGGGGAAGGGGCTCACCTGGACCGATGGCGAGCGGGTCGAAGGATGCACCAATCTCCTCTGGGTCCTGTGCGCGGCGGCGCTGCGCGCCCTTGGCGTCGATCTCGTGCTGGCGGTCCGCCATGCCGATCGGGGCCGCCGGCGGCATGGTGGCGGCCCTGCACGTTCTGCTCCTGGTCCAGCAGGGGCGCGATGCGGAGAACCGGCGCGCCCGGAGTGAGCTGTGGGAGTGGAATTCGGAGGTCATCAGCCGGGTGCTGCGGACGGCGTTCGGTGCGCGCGCGCCGCTCGTCGCCGTGGACGCCCCCGGGTTCGCTGCCGTATTTCTCGCGGCTTCCCTCTCTCGATATGCCCGGTCTCAACGATCGCCACATCGCGCACCACCGGCCTCCCTGGTTCGGCAGGAGGCAGCTCGGCCACGAGCTCGGGGACGGCGCTTATGTCCTGTCGCGGCGCCCCGATCTGGTGATCTTCTGCGGCCCCGCGGGACACGACACTCCGTGCCACGTAAGCGGGATCCAGATGGCGGCCGACCCGCGTTTCCGGTTCGAGTACACCCTTTTCAACCTCGAGGCGCGGGAGCCGCACCTGTTCCGCACGCAAATCCGGGCGCGCAAGGCTGCGCCGCGCGCTGGAGGAGGCGGCCGACCTGGAAGCGTAAACGGGAACGAGGTCGGATCAGGACGCGGCGCGCTCGTACTGAAAGACTTCCGTCCCGTCCTTGCCGTCGGCAGACCAGGTCCACTCCTGGATCAGCCGGTTCTTTCCCTCGAACACCATGACGAGGTTCTTCATGTGACCGGCCCTGGGATCGACCAGGTTGGTGGCGTCCACGAAGGTGAACACCATGCGCCCACCGTCGCCCGAGTCCTTGGTGCGCATCCGCGGCTGGTTGTTGCCGGCGCAGTAG
>JACOUZ010000168.1 GCA_016177515.1 Acidobacteriota bacterium | reverse complement strand
GGCCGTTCTCGAGGTCGGTGATCACTCCGAACCCGCTCCCGAAGAGGATCTCGGCCATCTCGCCGGAGCAGGTCGCGCCGCCGTTGTTCGCCACGTGATCCTGTAGCGCCATGGAGGTGAAGGAGAGCCCGCTGCGCGCGGCGTTCAGCCTGAACCGGTACAGCTGCCCGCAGTTGTTGTCCCCCACGAGCAGGGTGCCCATCTGGCTGCATCCGAGGATCGGACTGGCCGGGAAGGCCGGGGCGGTCGGCGCGACCGGCACCTCCCAGGAGAACTCGGGGTCGCTGTAGGTCGATCCGGGAGCGACCCAGAGATCGGCCTGTCCCTGCGGATCGTCGGCGTCCCGGCCCATGATCTGCTCCCAGCCGCTGTTGAAGCCGGGGGCGATCCGGTTCACCTCGTCGAAGACGTTCGGTCCGTTCTCGGTGTCCCACAGGTCTCCGGAGAACGGATCGAACGTCAGGCCGAAGGAGTTGCGGATCCCGTAGGCGAAGTACCGGTTCATCGGGTCGGACGGGTCGAGGGCGTTGTAGAACGGATTGCCGGCGAGCCCCGCGCCGTTCCCGTCCACCCGGAATATCACGCCGGTGTCGTCGGGGTCGGGGCCCGTCGGGAAGTTCTGCAGCTTGCCATTCCGGTTCAGATCGCCGATCACGACGTACAGGGCCCCATCCGGGCCGAAGCTGATGACGCCGCCGTCGTGGTTGGGGCCTGGCGTGACCGGCAGGTCGAGGATGAGCACGGGGTTGATCAGGGCGGCCCCGTCCCAGGTGTAGCGGTAGACGCGGTTCCCCAGGGGCGTGGACAGGCTGGACGAAGTGTCGGCCCCGGTCGAGCTCTCCGTATAATAGAGGAAAACCTGCCGGTTGAGGACGAAGTCGGGATCGACGGCGATGCCGAGAAGCCCGCGCTCGCTCGCGAAGTGCACGGGGACGTCCAGCACGAACCCGGGCTGCAGGACGCCGCCGATGATCCGCCGCACCTGTCCGTTCGCCTTCTGCAGGACCAGGATGTCGTCGTTGCCGATGAACACCATGCTCGTCGGCTGGGTCAGGCCGGTGGCGACCATTTCAACCTGAATCCCGGGATCGCCGACCGTCTGGGCGGCGGCGGGAAGGGAGGTCAGGAAGGCGACGGGGACGACGAGCGCGCGAAGCACCGCGCGTCCGGGTGACACTCGCTGGCGATGGGCCATGGATGGACTATACGGGCGATCCGCCCGGGCGACAACAAGTTTGGTAGGACACGGCTTTGGGAGGGCCCGGTCCGGGGAACTTTAAAGGACCGGCATTGTCCAACTCTCCGGGCCCGGGAATCGGGTCCCTATGGAGGTGGACGACCATGACCCGTTTCTTTCACAAGGTCCTGCAATGGCTCATTGTCCCCGCCCTGCTCCTGGCCGGGGCGCTCGTTCCCACAGGCGACGCGCTTGCCCTCGAGCGCGGGGGATACTCGATGGAGGTCCTCATCGGCGGCACGCCCGTCTACGAGCATGCCGCCCGGGGAACGAGCTACATCGAGGCCCTGAAGAACCGCGAGTACTCCGTGAGGCTGCGCAACCGGACCGCCGAGCGGATCGCGATCGCCCTCTCGGTGGACGGCCTCAACTCGATCGACGCCCGGACGACCATGGCCGGCGAGGCGAGGAAGTGGGTCCTCGGCCCGTACGAGACGATCACCCTCGACGGCTGGCAGACGTCTTCGGCGACGGCCCGGCGGTTCTACTTCACGACCGAGGAGAAGTCCTACGGAAACTGGCTGGGGCGGACGCAGAACCTCGGCCTCGTGGCCGCGGCCGTGTTCCGCGAGAGGCGGCAGCCGATCTCCAGCTACAGCGGGCCGCGCTATGGCGCGCCGGCCCCCCGGCGCGAGGACAGCAGGGCGCAGGGGGATGAATCGAACAGCGGTCCGGCCCCCATGACACCGCAGGCCCCCATGGGACAGGCGGGGGGCGCGGAGGCGCAGGGCTCCATCCTGCCGAGGCACCCCGATGACCTGTCGAAGAAGTCCGACGATCTCGCCGCGACCGGCATCGGACAGGTGACCAGCCACCCGGTCCGTGAAGTCTTCTTCGACTCCGAGGACTCACCGACCGCTGTCCTCGAGCTGCGCTACGAGTACCGCGACAGTCTCGTCCGCCTGGGGGTCCTGCCGGCCGACGACCGGTGCTGCGACTCGCTGTCGCGGCGGGAGAGGGCGCGGGGGTTTCAGGAGCCGGCCTTCGCCCCGGATCCGTACCGCCGCCGGGATCGCTGAGCGGCATGGCCGTGACGCCCCCGGCGGTACTATGCCGGCACGACGATGGCATCCCGGCTTCATGCCGCGGAGCAGGCGAAGGACCTGGACGCCCCTGACCCCGCCGGCCGCGAGGGCCCCGTCCGCGTGCGCGTCCAGGTCACCGACAACCGCAACGGCGCCACCGCCGAGGGCGTCTCGTCCTTTCGCGTGGCCCGCTGAGCGATGACCGGAAACCTACCGCGAAGGGCTGCGCCTGTCGACGCGGGGCCGCGCGCTCTTCTTCGCCGGCGCCTTCAGAAGCCGGGCCCGGGTGACGACGTCCTCCCCGTACTTCTCGCCCAGAATGTCGGCGGCGCGGGCGACGCGGGCCGAGCGCTCGAGGGCGGCGTCCGGAAACAGGCCGAGCTGGCCGGCGCGGCGCGGCACGAGGTTGGTGGCGCCGACGCCGAGCAGCCGCACGCCCTTGCCGCCTAGGCGGATGCGCGTCCTGAACAGCTCCCTGGCCGCGGTGTAGATCTCCTCCGCCAGGAAGGCCGGCGCCGGCAGGGTCAGGGCGCGGGTCCAGGTCGTGAAGTCGCCCGTGCGCACCTTGATGTGCACGGTGCGCGCCGCCAGGCCTTCGCGCCGCAGATCGCGCGCCACGCCGTCGGAGCGCGCCAGAAGCTCCGCCTCGATCCGGTCGCACGCGCGCAGGTCGACGGCGAAGGTGCGCTCCTCCGAGATCGATCGGGATTCGCGCTCGGGGACGACCGCGCGCGGATCCTCGCCCCGCGCCAGCGCCAGGAGGTGCTGCGCCGCGCCCGCGCCAAGCGCGGCGGCGATCCGTTCCTCCCCCGCGTCCGCCAGGTCGGCGATGACGCGGATGCCGAGGGCGTGGAGCCGCGCCGCCGACTTCGGCCCGACGCCCCACAGCCGCTCGACCGGCAACGGCCACAGCCGCTTCGGGACCTCTTCCAGGGGGAAGACGACGAGGCCGTCCGGCTTCTCCAGATCGGACGCCACCTTGGCCAGGAACTTCGTCGGCGCGACGCCGACCGAGGCGGTCAGCCGCTGCTCGGCATGGATCCTGTCTTTCAAACGCCGCGCCTCCTCGGCGCCTCCCCGCAGATCGGCCACGACGCCGGTCAGATCGAGGAACGCCTCGTCGATCGACAGCGGCTCGACCACCGGGGTGAAGTCGTCGAAGAGGCGCCTGATCCGGCGCGACACCTCGATGTACAGTCCCATCCTCCCCGGCAGCCAGATCGCCTGCGGGCACAGGCGCATCGCCACGAGCGAGGGCATGGCCGAGCGCACGCCGAACGACCTGGCCTCGTAGGAGCAGGTCGACACGACGCCGCGCCGTCCCTTGTGCCCGATGATCAAAGGCTTCCCGGCGAGCGCAGGGTTCTCGCGCACCTCCACTGCCGCGTAGAACGCGTCCATGTCGACGTGCAGGATGACGCTCGCGTGCTCCACGCCGGGCCTCCGTGGTTCCCTCGCGACTTGGTTTCGGCGGGGAGATTATGCCACCCGCCTGCTGCGATCGGGGCACAACTGTCGCAACCCACCGAGCGAACGTGCCGCCGACTAAACCCTCAAGCGGATTCGGGAGTCTCAGGAAGTGCGCTTATCCGGGGGCGCCACTTCCAAGGGAGAACATCCATGAAAGGAACCATCAGACGATCCATCGTCGCCGTGCTGCTGGTCACAGCGGCCGCGGCCGCGCTCGCGGCCGCCGCGCGCGCCCAATCCGCCGACCCGGCGCCTGCGCCGGTCGTGATCGTCGGCAACACGCGCTTCGCGCCGCTGTTCGACAGGGTGACGCTGGCGCCGCGCGAGCGGCTTGATCGCGACCTGGACGTCGGCGCCTTCTCGCGCCTCGGCTTCCTGGCCGCGGCCGACTCGGCCCCCAACAACGGCCGGGTGGACGTGACGACTGTCTTCGGTCCGCCGGCCGTGCCGGTCCTCAACCCGCTCGTCCTGGCGTTCGGCGGCGGCAGGACGGCGCGCAGGAGCGCCAGCATGATGGTCATGGGGCCGCGCCTCACGGTGGGGATCGCGAACCACTCGGACCAGCCGGTCGAAGTGTCGCTCAGCGTCTTCGCGGTGAAGTAGAAGGCGGGCCCGGTCGGCCGCGGCTCACGCCTTGTGGAAGGCGTGGAAGTGGTTGACCGGGCCGATCCCCTTGCCGATGCCGGGGGCGGCCAGAAGGGCGGCGGTCAGGAACTCCTTGGCGCGGGCGACGGCCTCGAGCGGCGGGAGGCCGTGCGCCAGGTAGGCGGCGATGGCGGCCGAGAAGGTGCAGCCGGTGCCGTGGGTGGCCTTCGTCAGGGCGCGCTCCGCCTTCAGCTCCTCGAATTTCTCCCCGTCGAAGTACAGGTCCACGACGTAGGGGCCTTCGCTGTGGCCCCCCTTGATGACGACGCGCCTGGGGCCGAGATCGCGGATCCGGCGCGCCGCCTCGCGCATCGACTCGGCGTCCGCGATCTTGTGTCCCGAGAGGACCTCCGCCTCGGGGATGTTCGGGGTGACAATTTCGGCGAGCGGCAGGAGGCGCGCCTTGAGCGCCGCGATCGCATCCGGCTTGAGCAGACGGGCGTTGGTCTTGGACACCATCACCGGATCGACGACCAGGTTGCGCGCGCGCTCCCGCGTTAGAATGAAGGCGACCGCCTCCACGATGCCCGTCGACGCCAGCATGCCGGTCTTCGCGGCGTCGAAACCGATGTCCTCGATGACGGCTTCGATCTGCGCGGCCACGACCGTGGGATCGATCTCCTGGATGCGCGTGACCGCCACCGTGTTCTGCGCCGTGACGGCGGTGATCGCCGAGGTGCCGTAGACGCCGAGGGCGCCGAACGTCTTGAGGTCGGCCTGGATGCCGGCCCCGCCCCCTGAATCCGATCCCGCGATGGCCAAGGCGCGCTTCATTCGATCACCCCGTTCTCATTTCCCCCGGGGGCCGGCCCGGCCCCGGTGGCAACATATAGACCGCCCGTTTCGCGGGCAACCCGGCGGTCACCGGCGGACGCCGCCCGGGCCGGTGGCGCTCCCCGCCAATCCTGTATCCCCTCCCGCGGGCCGCGCCGGCCCGATTGCCCCGGCGATCCGCCGCTTGAGGGCCCGCGCCGCCGCGCCCATGTCGTCGGCCGAGACCACGGCCGACAGGACGGCGGCGCCACAGGCGCCGGCGGCAAAGACCTGCGCCACGTTCTCGAGAGTGATGCCACCGATGGCGACGACGGGGATGCCGACGGCGGCCGCGATCTCCCCAAGGCGTTCGAGTCCCAGGGGCTCGCCGGCGTCCGGCTTGCTCAGGGTGGCGAACACCGGCCCGGCCCCGATGTAGTCGG
>JACOUZ010000186.1 GCA_016177515.1 Acidobacteriota bacterium | reverse complement strand
TCGAGGCCGGGCGGCAGCGGCAGCTGCACGAGAATGCCGTCCACGTCGGCGTCCTCGTTGAGGAGCCGGATGCGGGCCATGAGCCGGTCCTGGGTGGTCGAGGCCGGCAGCCGGACCTCCTCCGATCGCATGCCGACCTCGTTGCAAGCCGCCACTTTGTTCCTGACGTAGACCTGGGAGGCGGCGTCGTCGCCGACGAGCACCGCGGCGAGCCGCGGCGCGATGCCCGTGGCCTGCCTCAGACCGGCGACCTCGCTGGCGACCTCGCCTCGAATCGCCCGGGCCACTCCGGCCCCGTCGAGCAGTTCGGCGGCCACGCGCCTTCACCCTCCCAGGGGCTGCCGGTGGTACGTGAACGACACGGTGTGCGTCTCGGTGCCGATCTGCAGGAAGGAAAAGTGCAGGCGCAGCTCCTTCCACTTCGGGCGCAGCCGACCGAACACCAGCAGGCGCTCGATCGTCCGGCCCTTCGGGATCGTCGTGCTGCTGTCGAAGATCAGGGTGGCCACCCTGTCGATCACGCCCTGCGGATCGGCGTCGCCGCGCGCGGCCACCCGGTACAGATCGGTCAGGTCGATGGCGAACTCCTGGGTTTTCCTGTCGGTGAGCAGGACGACGTTGCCGGGCTGGAAAATCACGTCGGCGTTCGACCGGTTGTCGAAGGCCACGCGGACCGCGTGGTAGATCTCCGGCCGGCCCGGCGGCACGGCAAACGGATCGGACGAGGCGTTTGCGACCCGGCTCACGAAAGCGGCGCGGGCGCCCGGCTCGAGGAACTCGGCGGAGATCGTCAGCCCCTTGAGGGTGAGATGGCTGATGGCGGCGCCGTCGCCGGCCGCGACCGCCTTCTTCGAGTACGGACCGGCAAGGATGCGAAAAGGTCCCGTGTCCCTGGGCGCAGCGAAAAGGCCGGACGCCCCGAACGGCAGTCCGCATGCGAGGCAGGCGGTGAAGGTGAGGCCGGCGATGAAGGATCGCGGGGCGTGGCGCATGCGGGTCCCGCGGGCCGCCGCCGTCAGTGATTGGTCTCGATGATCTTGGGCGAGGCCTTGATGATGAAGACCTCTTCGCTGCCGTCGGGATTGATCTTCACGACCCGGTGCAGGAGGATTCTCTTGTTGTCCTTCACGGCCACGATGCTGTTCACGAAGATGTCGTCCGCAAGAGGCTCGTCCCTGGATGTGGGGGAGATCCGGGGCTTCAGGGGCTTGACGTTCCATCCATGCAGCTTCATCGACATCCCTCTCTGTGCGGCAGCCGCCGCCACCAGCGTCCTGCTCCGGCAAACCACTGTCTATATACTGGAATAGCCGCCGGCAGTCAAGCACGCAATTCGTAAACAAATCCTTACAGTTCTGTCGCTTGGGGAATGTCAGGCGGCTGGACGAGGGGCCTTTCGATCGCCCCCCCGACGGCCGCTTTGTTGATATACTTGCCCATCGTTCCACGGGGAGGCTGGACATGAAAAAGGCGGTCATCGTCAGCGCCTGCAGGACACCCGTCGGCAAGTTCCTCGGATCTCTCAAAGGCTTTCAGGCGACCGACCTCGGCGCCCTCAGCGTCAAGGAGGCGGTCCGCCGCGCTGATCTCCGCCCCGAACAGGTGGACGAGGTGATCATGGGGAATGTCCTTTCGGCCGGCCTGGGGCAGAACCCGGCCCGCCAGGCGGCCCTCAAGGGGGGCCTGCCGGTGACGGTCCCCGCACTGACCGTGAACAAGGTGTGCGGTTCGGGGCTGAAGGCGGTCGCCCTGGCCGCCCAGGCGATCCGGACCGCCGACCACGAGGTCATCGTGGCCGGGGGAATGGAATCGATGAGCAATGCGCCGTTCCTGGTGCGCGGCGCCCGGGAAGGGCTGCGGCTCGGGCACGGCGAGCTCATCGATTCGATGGTCCACGACGGGCTGTGGGACGTTTACGAGAACTTCCACATGGGCTGCTGCGGCGAGGCGGTGGCCGAGAAATACGAGATCCCCAGGGAGGCGCAGGACGAGTACGCCCTCGGCAGCCACAGGAAGGCGATCGCCGCCATCGACGCCGGCAAGTTCAAATCGGAGATAGTCCCCGTTCCGGTGCCCCAGAAAAAGGGGCCGGCCGTCCCCTTCGACACCGACGAATCGCCACGCCGCGACTCCTCCATCGAGGCCCTGGCCCGGCTGAAGCCGGCCTTCAAGCAGGGAGGGACGGTCACGGCCGGCAACGCCCCCGGGGTAAACGACGGAGCGTCGGCCCTGGTCGTGATGTCCGAAGAGCGGGCCGCCGGGACGGGGCGGAAGCCGCTGGCCGAGATCGTTGCGTACGCCAGCAGCGGCATCGAGCCGAAGATGGTGATGATGGCCCCGGTCGAGGCGATCAGGAAGGTGCTCGACAAGGCCGGGTGGCGGACCGACGAGGTGGACCTGTTCGAGCTGAACGAGGCGTTCTCGGTGCAGGCCGTCGCCCTGCTGCGCGAGCTGAAGCTCCGTCCCGAGCGCGTCAACGTGCACGGCGGCGCCGTCGCCCTGGGGCACCCGATCGGCTGCAGCGGCGCCCGCGTCCTGACCACGCTCCTGTACGCCATGGCGGACCGCAAGGTGAAGCGCGGCGTCGCCGCTCTCTGCCTCGGAGGCGGCAACGCGGTGGCGATGGCCGTCCGCGCCCTCTGATCGCCGGGCGGCCCCGCGGCGCCCGGGTCTCGGCCCGGCCCGGCGGCCGGACGGGCTCCTGGCCGGACAGGCACCTGGGAGGCCGAAAGTGAGCGCAGCCCTGCGGACCATCGGCGTCGTGGGGGCCGGCCAGATGGGGCGGGGGATCGCCCAGGTCGCGGCCCAGTCGGGCTTCACCGTCCTTCTGCACGACGAGAACACAAGCGCCCTCGACGCGTCCCTCGGACACATCGGCGGCCAGCTCGAGCGCCAGGTGGAGAAGGGCAGGCTGGCACCGGCCGTCCGGGCCGAGACGCTCGCGCGCCTCCAGCGGGTGACCGGCACGGAGGCGTTCTCCGCCGCCGACTTCGTCATCGAAGCGGTGAGCGAAAACCAGGCGCTCAAGGCGCGCCTCTTCGAGACCCTCGACCGGACGTGCGCGCCCGGAGTCATCCTGGCGAGCAACACCTCCTCGCTGTCGATCACGCGCCTGGCGGCGGCGACCCGGCGCCCCGCCCGGGTGATCGGCATGCACTTCATGAACCCGGTGCCGGTGATGGAGCTGATCGAGATCGTCGCCGGCCAGGCGACGTCCGGGGAGACGATCGAAGAGACCCGGGCGCTGGCGAAATCGCTGGGCAAGACGGCGGTCCAGGCGCAGGACTACCCGGGCTTTATCAGCAACCGGATCCTGATGCCGATGATCAACGAGGCGATCTTCGCCCTGTACGAGGGCGTGGGCGGCCGGGAGGACATCGACACCGTCATGCGTCTGGGGATGCGCCACCCGATGGGCCCCCTGGCGCTGGCCGACTTCATCGGCCTGGACACCTGCCTGGCGATCCTGGAGATCCTGCACGCGGGGCTCGGCGACCCGAAGTACCGCCCCTGTCCCCTCCTGCGCCGCATGGTGGAGGCCGGCCGGCTCGGGCGCAAGTCCGGCCGGGGGTTCTACGACTACGCTCCCGGCGGGGCGCCGGCGTGAAGCCGCCGGCCCGCGCCGGATCCCCCGTCCCCGGGGGTGCCTCCGCCCTGCCGATCGCCGCCCTCGTGGCGCCCGCCTCGCCGATCGCCGCTTTTATCGAGCGCATCCGGAGGTCCGAGAAGGTCGGCGACGACGTGGTCCACGTCGCCTCCGTCGCGGCGCAGGAGGCGTCCCATGCCGGGCTGTCGGCCCCGCTTCCCGAGCCGCTCGAGCGGGCCCTCCTCGACCTGGGGATCGGGCGGCTCTACAGCCACCAGGCGGAGGCGATCGACGGAGCGCGCTCGGGACGGGACGTCCTCATCGTCACCCCGACGGCCAGCGGCAAGAGCCTGGTCTATCTCATCCCCACTCTCGAGGCGGCGCTTCTGCGGCCCGGGGCGCGCGCGCTGTATTTGTTCCCGTACAAGGCGCTGGCGCAGGATCAGCTCCAGGGGATCGTAGAGCTCGCCGGCGCGGCGGCGCGACACGGTGGCATCGTGCGGGGGCGCCACGGGCTGCCGGGCACCGGCCGGCCGGTCAGCGCCGCGATCTACGACGGCGACACGCCCGACTCGCGGCGGCGGAAGATCAAGGCCGAGCCTCCCGACGTCCTGATCACCAATCCCGACATGCTGCACCTCGGCATCCTGGCGCACCACCAGGACTGGCGCGCCCTGTTCGAGAACCTGGCGTTGGTGGTCGTGGATGAGCTGCACGTCTACCGCGGGATCTTCGGATCGCACCTGCACCACATCCTGAAGCGCCTGCTGCGCGTCGCCGCGCATTACGGCAGCCGGCCGCGCTTCATAGCCTCCTCCGCCACCATCGCCAACCCCGGGGGCCTCGGCGAGGCCCTGGTCGGGCGCCCCTTCTCCGTCGTCGACCGGAGCGGCGCGCCGCGCGCCGGGAGGCACGTGATGTTCGTCAACCCGCGCGGCGGCAGCCCGTACACCGCCGCCACGCAGCTCTTCGCCTGGGCGCTCGACGAGGGGTTCCGGGCCATCGCCTTCACCAAGGCCAGGAAGATCACCGAGCTTCTGCACTCGTGGCTTTTGCAGTCGGCGCCGCGCTACGCCGGGCGGGTGAGCGCCTACCGCTCCGGCTATCTGCCCGAGGAGCGGCGCGACATCGAGAGACGCCTCCACGACGGCTCGCTGCAGGGGGTGATCTCGACGAGCGCCCTGGAGCTGGGGGTCGACATCGGCGGCCTCGACGTCTGCATCCTGGTCGGC